>JAAYZM010000131.1 GCA_012514835.1 Actinomycetales bacterium | reverse complement strand
CCCGGCGAGTGCGTCGCGATCGTGGGCGAGTCCGGCTCGGGCAAGTCCGTGAGCGCGCGCACCCTCGTCGGGCTCACGGGCGCGAACGCCGAGGTCGAGGCGGCCGAGCTCTCGCTCGACGGCGAGGGCCTGCTGTCCTTCTCGGGCCGCGACTGGCGGCGCGTGCGCGGCGCGCAGGTGGGCTTCGTGCTCCAGGACGCGCTCGTCTCCCTCGACCCTCTGCGCCCCGTAGGCAAGGAGATCGCCGAGGCCCTGCGCCTCCACGGCTGGGGCGACAAGGCCGCGCGCGAGGCGAAGGTGCTCGAGCTGCTCGAGTCCGTGGGGGTGCCCGAGCCTGCGACGCGCGCCCGACAGCGTCCCGACGAGCTCTCGGGCGGGTTGCGCCAGCGGGCGCTCATCGCCTCGGCCCTCGCGCTCGACCCCGGGATCGTGGTCGCAGACGAGCCGACGACGGCGCTCGACGTCACCGTCCAGGCCCAGGTGCTCGACCTCCTCGAGGAGACCAAGCGTCGCGGCAAGGCGCTCATCCTCATCAGCCACGACCTGTCCGTGGTCGCTCGCCTCGCGGACCGCATCCTCGTGATGAGCGGCGGGCACGTGGTCGAGGACGGCACCGCAGCCCAGGTGCTGAACGAGCCCCAGCACGAGTACACCAAGCGCCTCATCGCCGCCGTCCCCGGCGCGGGCACGCGCGGGCGGCTGCTCGGCTCGCAGGTCCCGCCCGTGGTGTCCACGGTCTCGCGCCGCGAGCCGACGCCGTTCCCCGGGCCCGTGCTCGAGGCCACCGAGCTCGTGAAGACCTTCCGCCGGCCGGACGGTTCGGCCTTCACCGCCGTCGGCGGCGTGTCCTTCTCGCTCGAGCGCGGGGAGACCCTCGGGATCGTCGGCGAGTCGGGTTCCGGGAAGTCGACGACGGCGCGACTCGCGCTCGCCCTCGAGCGGGCCGACGCTGGCGAGGTGCGTCTCCTGGGCCAGGACTGGACGAGCCTCAAGGAGCCGCGCCGTCGGGCACTGCGCCGCGAGATCTCGGTGGTCTACCAGGACCCGCTGAGCTCCTTCGACCCACGCTGGGACGTCGAGCGGATCCTCTCGGACGCCGTCGGGCGCACCGAGCTGAGCACCCGGGCGGCGCGCCGCGAGCGCGTCACCGAGCTCCTCGCTCTCGTGGGGCTGACCCCTGCCGTGCTGGGGCGTTCGCCGCTCACCCTCTCGGGCGGCCAGCGCCAGCGCGTCGCGATCGCGCGGGCCCTCGCCCCGTGGCCCGCCGTCGTCGTCCTCGACGAAGCCGTCTCGGCGCTCGACGTGTCGATCCAGGCCCAGATCCTCGACCTGCTCGTGACGCTGCAGGCCGAGCTCGGGCTGTCCTACCTGTTCATCTCGCACGACCTGGGCGTCGTGAGCCACCTCGCGGACCGCGTGCTGGTGATGAAGGACGGCCTCGTGGTCGAGCACGGGACGGTCGAGAAGGTCTTCGAGCAGCCCGCCCACCCCTACACGCGCGAGCTCATCGCCGCGCTGCACACCCTGCCCGACCCCGCCACCACCAGCGAAGGAAAGTGACATGACCGACCGTCGACCGCTGCGCTTCAACGCGTTCGCGATGCACACCAACTCCCACATCCAGCACGGCCAGTGGCGCCGCCCCGACGCGGGACAGGTGGACTTCGAGGACGTGAACCTCTGGATCAAGCTGGCCAAGACCCTCGAGGCCGCGAAGTTCGATGCGCTCTTCCTCGCCGACGTCACGGGCGTGTACGGGGACGCCGACGCCGACTTCGACATCTACATCAAGGAGGGCCTGCAGATCCCGAGCCACGACCCGCTCGTGCTCGCCTCCGCGCTCGCGACGCACACCGAGCACCTGGGCCTCGCGATCACCTCGAACGTGGTGCAGCAGCACCCCTTCAACTTCGCGCGCCAGATCTCGACGCTCGACCACCTCTCGCGCGGGCGGCTCGCGTGGAACATCGTCACGGGCCTGCAGGACAACGGCGCGCGCAACTTCGGGCTGCCGCGCCTCACGGACCACACCGAGCGCTACGCGTGGGCCGAGGAGTACGTGGACCTCACCTTCAAGCTGTGGGAGGGGTCCTGGGACGACGGCGCCCTGCTCAAGGACCGCGCCGGCAACTACTCCGACCCCGCCAAGATCCACAAGATCAACCACTCCTCGGCGCGCTACGAGGTGCAGGGTCCGCACCTCGTCTCGCCCTCGCCGCAGCGCACGCCGGTGCTCTACCAGGCGGGCTCTTCGAAGTCGGGCCGGGAGTTCGCGGCGCGCAACGCCGAGGCCGTGTTCATCATCGCGCCGACCCCCGAGCTGGCTCGCCAGCAGATTACCGAGACGCGCGAGCTCGCCGTCGCCGCGGGCCGCCGCCCCGAGGACATCACCTTCTACCAGGGCCTGAGCTTCATCATCGGGGCCACCGAGGAGGAGGCGCTCGCGAAGGCCGCCGAGTACGAGAAGTACGTGAGCGTCGAGGGCTACCTCGCGCACATCGCGCTGGTCGACAAGACCGGCCGGGTGTACGACCCGAAGACGCCGCTCAAGGACGTCGACACGAACACCGCCAAGGGATTCGGCGAGTGGGTGTCGAAGGCCGTGACCGACCGCGAGCCGCTCGTCGAGGACATCGCGTACCTCATCTCCCGTAACACGCGGATCGTGGGCACGCCCGAGCAGATCGCCGACGCCCTCGAGCTGTGGCAGGCGGCGGGCGTGGACGGCATCAACGTCGTCAACTGGGTGCTGCCCGGCTCCTTCGAGGAGTTCGCCGACCTCGTGCTGCCCGTGCTCCGCGAGCGCGGCCTCGCCCAGAGCGAGTACGCGCCGGGGACGCTACGCGAGAAGCTCTTCGGCTACGCGCAGCTCAACGAGCGCCACCCCGCGGCCCGCTACCGCGGCGCCTTCGCCGAGGAGGTCCAGGAGGAGCTCGCGCCGACGACGGCGTGACGAGCTGCGGGCGGGGCGGAGCACTCCTCCTCGACGGTCCGCCCCGCCCGCACCCTCCCACCCCCACCTCCGCCAGCCACGGGAGAGTCAGGCTGGGTAGCGTGCGGGTATGGGTGACGACGCTCTGTGGCCGAGGGCCGGCGGATGGGAACCGTGGGGCCGGCTGCCCGCGGATGTCGCCGTGGACCTCGCCTTCCTCGGGGTGCCAGCGTGGCGGACCTCGCTCTCCCCGACGGGGGCGTACGCGACCCCGGGGGCGGTGCGGGACGCACTCCGGCGCTACAGCCCGGCACTCCTGCCCGACCGCTCACCGACAGGGACGACGACGGCGGACGACGGCGCTGCAGCTTCCGGCGGGTCAGGTGCCCGGCGGGCCGAGGTTGTCGACCTGGGCGAGCTGCTGTGCGCGGACCTCGGGGACATCGGCGACCCAGACTCGCCCGAGGGAGAGGAGCGGACGGCGGCGCGAGTGGCGGAGGCACTCGCGCGGGCGCGCAAGCTTGTGGCGGTGGGCGGGGACAACTCCATCACCGTGGCCGTGGCGCGCGGGGCCTGGGGCGAGGACCTCTCGCGCGCGGGGCTCGTGACGCTCGACGCGCACCTCGACCTGCGCGAGGGGGTGTCCAACGGTGCCCCCGTGCGCAGGCTGCTCGAGGCGGGGCTCGACGGGCGGCGCGTAGTGCAGATCGGCGTCGCGGACTTCACCAACTCGGTCGCCTATGCACGCAGGGCCGCAGAGGCGGGGATCACACTGATTCACCGCGACGAGCTGCACCGCCGGCCCATCGGCGAGGTCATGGCCGAGGCGTTTGAGATCGCGGGAGCCGCGGGCGGGCCGATCCACGTGGACCTCGACGTCGACGTGTGCGACCGCTCGGTCGCCCCGGGGTGCCCGGCGTCCACCCCGGGCGGCATCGCCGCGTGGGAGCTGAGGGCTGCCGCTCGCGCCGCGGGCGCCGACCCGCGGGTGCGCTCGGTGGACATCACCGAGGTCGACGCCACGGCTGATGCCCCCGACGGTCGCACGGTGCGCCTCGCCGCCTTGTGCGTGCTCGAGGTGCTCGCAGGTCTTGCAACCCAGCCCTACTGACCCCCGCTTCGAACTCAGCCCCCAGGGCGTTCAGCCCTCGACGGGCTCGCCGTCGCGCCAAACGCGCCGGACGAGGGGGACGCCTGGGCGGTAGGCGAAGTGGAGGTATGAGGGAGCGGCGAGCTCGACAAGATCTGCGCGGGCGCCGACGGCGAGGTGCCCGACGTCAGACCGCTGGAGGGCCCGCGCTCCCCCGGCCGTCGCAGCCCACAGCGCCTCGGCGGGCGTCATGCCCATCTCTCGCACCGCGAGCGCGATCATGAACGGCATCGAGGTCGTGAAGCTTGACCCGGGATTGCAGTCGCTCGCGAGGGCGACGGTGACTCCCGCGTCCAGCAGCCGGCGCGCGTCCGGGTAGGGCTGTCGCGTGGAGAACTCGGCACCCGGCAGAAGGGTCGCGACGGTCGAGGACCTGGCCAGGAGCTCGACGTCGTGGTCGGTCAGGAAGGTCGCGTGGTCCACCGAGGCCGCTCCGAGCTCGACGGCCATGCGGACCGCCTCGCTCGGGCCCAGCTGCGCGGCGTGGATGCGGGGGCGCAGGCCCGCCGCGATGCCCGCCTCGAGGATG
>JAAYZM010000130.1 GCA_012514835.1 Actinomycetales bacterium | reverse complement strand
CGGCCTTCGCGCCCGCGGCCGACCTCTACCCGCTAGCCCAGGGGGTGCGCGCCACGACGGGCGGCAAGCTCGTCTCCGCCTACATCGCGGCGTCATGGACCCGGTTCTATCCCGGCTTCGAGCTGTCGGAGCTCGTGGCGCCCGGCTACGTGGGGCTCGTGCACCGCATCGAGGGGCACTGCTTCAACGGGGCGAACGCCCTGGGTGCGTTCGCGATCGCGAGCCAGCTCACCGAGGAGGTGTTCCGGCCCGAGGTGTGGGCCAGCGACTTCGCGGACCTGCTGCGGGTCAACACCCCAGAGGGCGACATCGCCGCGCCCGTGCTGATCGCGCAGGGCTCGGCGGACCAGCTGGTGCTCGCGGAGCAGCAGCGCGACTTCGTGGCACGGCGGTGCGCCGCGGGGCAGCCGATCGACTTCCGCGAGTACGAGGGCCTCGACCACGTGCCGCTCGTGGCGGAGGACTCGCCACTCACGCCCGAGCTGCTGACGTGGACCCGCGACCGCCTGGCCGGCACCCCGGCGACCCCCACCTGCTGAGGTCCGGGCCGCCAGTGCGCGGATTCTGCGCGAGTGCGCGGGCCTGAACCCGCGCACTCGCGCACGACCCGCGCACTCGAGGAGGTGAGTCGGCTCAAGGGCGCACGATGCGCAGGAACGCGCTGAGCTCGGCGAGCCCGCGCGGGGTGCGGGGCAGGTAGTCGACGAGCGCGGGGGAGTGGATCACGTAGGCCGCCCACTGGGCGCGCGAGACGGCCACGTTGATGCGGTTGCGCATGAGGAGGAACTCCATGCCGCGCGGCACCTCCGCGGGCGAGCTCGCGGCGAGCGTCACGATCGCGACCACCGCTTCCTGGCCCTGGAACTTGTCGACCGTGCCCACCTTCACGCCGCCGTACCCGGCCGCGCGGAGCGCCTCGGCCACGAGCGTCACCTGGGCGTTGTACGGCGCGACGACGATGAAGTCGCTCTGCTCGAGGGGGCTCGCCGAGCGCTTCCCGCTCGGGTCCGTCCATGCGGTGCCGAGGAGCTGTCCGACGGCGGTCACCACGGCGGCCGCTTCCTCGACGGACTCGGTGGCGTTGCCGTGGTGAATCACCTCGACCGGGTGCACGCCCGGCGCCACGCCCTCGAGGTGGCGTGCGTCCGCGACGGGGTGCGACGTGAGCGCGCCCTCGTAGGACAGGTCTGAGACGGCCGCCGCGAGCGGGGCCGCCATGCGCCGTGACGTGGGTAGGAAGTAGCCGAGCTCGGGCGGGAGCACGTCGTGCCCGTCGCTGATCCAGCCGAGCGCCGAGCCGTCCACGGGCTCGGGGTGCGTGCCTTGCGAGACCTGCGGGAGCTGTTGCGGGTCGCCCAGCAGGAGGAGGTTCTTCGCCGAGACCCCCACGGCGATCGTGTGGGCGAGGGAGAACTGGCCCGCCTCGTCGATCACGAGCAGGTCGAGCGCGTCCCGGTCCACGTGCTTCGCGTTCGAGAACACCCACGCCGTCCCGCCGAGCACGCGCCCTCCTGGTTCGGCGAGGAACGCCGCCTGGTTCGTGCTCGTCAGCTCGCGCCAGGGGTACGTGGCATCGTCACCGTCGCGCGACTTCTTGCCCACGAGCTGCGGGTCGAGCCCGG
>JAAYZM010000129.1 GCA_012514835.1 Actinomycetales bacterium | reverse complement strand
CTCGTGGACGATCACGACATGTTCCGGACCGGTGTGCGCGCGAGCCTCGACGAGCGCGTGCGCGTGGTGGGCGAGGCGGACTCCGTGGACACGGCGGTGGCCGTGGTGCGCGAGCTGCGCCCGCCCGTGGTGCTCCTCGACGTGCACCTGCCCGGGGGTGACGGCGGGGGCGGCGCCGAGGTGCTCGCCCGGTGCGCCGACCTCCAGGGCGAGGTGCGGTTCCTCGCGCTGTCCGTCTCCGACGCGGCCGAGGACGTCGTGGCCGTGATCCGGGGTGGCGCGCGCGGCTACGTCACGAAGGCGATCTCGGGGCCCGAGCTCGGGGACGCCGTGCTGCGCGTCGCGGGCGGGGACGCCGTGTTCTCTCCTCGCCTCGCGGGCTTCGTGCTCGACGCGTTCGGCACGGGGGCGGCGGACGTCGCGACGGGCGACGACGAGCTCGACCGGCTCTCCGCGCGCGAGCGCGAGGTCATGCGGTTGATCGCCCGCGGCTACACCTACCGCGAGGTGGCCGGCGAGCTGTTCATCTCCGTCAAGACCGTCGAGACCCACGTCTCGGCCGTGCTGCGCAAGCTCCAGCTGTCCAACCGCAACGAGCTCACGCGGTGGGCAGCGGCGCGCCGGTTGCTCTGAGGCGGTCGCCTCGCGCGGACGGGCGCGCGGGGCGGGAAGTGACGAGTGCGTCACATTCGCCGCGTGTCCCTTGGATCCGGGGCTCGTGCGGGCCTAGCGTGACGGTCATGGACATCGTCATCGGGATCCTCGTCGTGCTTCACATGATCGGCTGGGCCATGGTGCTCGGCGGCGCGCTCGGCACCATGAAGGCGCCGAAGGTCACGCCCGGCATGTTCCACGGCGTGCTCACCGCGCTCGTCGCGGGGGTGCTCACCGTGGGCGCGGCCGAGATGGCCGGTGGCGACCCGAACCACATGAAGATCGGGATCAAGCTCCTCGTCACGCTCGTCATCACGGTGCTCGTGATCCTCGGCAAGCGCAAGGAGTCCGTGAGCGCGGGCTACCTGGGCGGGATCGCCGCGCTCGTGGTCACGAACATCGCGATCGCGGTGCTCTGGTAGGGCGCGCGCTGCTGCGATACTGACGCACCATGAGCGGTGGTGCGGAGCTCCTCGTCGGGCTCGCGATCCTCGTCGGGCTGTTCGGCGTCGTGGTGCAGGTGCTGCCCGGCTCCCTCCTCGTGCTCGGCGCGATCCTCGTGTGGGCCATCGTCACCGGGGGAGCGGCGGCGTGGATCGTGCTCGCGGTCGCCGTGGTGGCCGTCGTCGGCGCGAACGTGTGGAAGTACTTCCTCGCCGCGCGGCACCTCACGGCCGCCGACGTGCCCAGCTCGACGCTGTGGTGGGGCGGGCTCGGCGGGGTGGTCGGGTTCTTCGTGATCCCCGTGGTCGGGCTCGTGGTCGGGTTCCTGCTCGCCGTGTACGTCGCGGAGTATGTCCGACGGCGGGAAGCGCGACCCGCCTGGCACGCGACCGTCGTCGCGATGAAGGCCACGGGGCTGACCATCCTCGTGGAGCTCGGTGGTGCGCTGATCGCCACGGGCGCCTGGATCGTCGGCCTCCTCGTCACGTGACTCGCAGCGCGGGTCAGCGCTTCTTGGGCTTCTTGGCGATCTTCTTCGTCTTGGCGGACTTCAGGGTCACCTTCGTGTAGTGCTTCTTGGTGGCCGTGATGCGCACGGAGATCTTCTTGCCGCGGTGCTTGTTCGTGAGCTTGAGCTTCGACTTCGTGGCCTTCTTGATCTTCTTGCTGCCCGCATACCACTGGTACTTGAGCTTCACGCCCTTCTGCGCGAACTTCGGCTTGACGGCCGTGAGCGTCTTGCCGACGCGCGCGGTGCCCTTGACCTTCGTCTTGCGCGTCACCTTGAGCTTGCCCTTGACCACCTTCGCCTTCGTGGTGGTGGTCCTGGTCGCTGCGCCGATTGTGCTGGCCGTGACGCGCACGGAGATCTTCTTGCCGATCATGGCGTCCGTGAGCCGCAGCCAGGAGGACGTCTTGCCCGCGATCGGCTTGCCGTTCGCCAACCACTGGAGCGACTGCGTCGTGGCCGCGGGCGACCACGTGCCCAGGGTCGCGTCGAGCCGCTTGCCGGGCGCGTACTTTCCGGAGACCTTCGGGGCTTTGGCGACCTTGAACGGGAGGTCCGACTGGCTCTGGTCGATGTAGAACACCTTGCGGGCCGCAGGGGTGTAAGGGCTGCCCGCCTCCTGGTGGAAACGTGCCGTGTAGATGACGCGAGACCCGATCTTGCCCATGATGAACGCTTCGGTGGACCCGGCCTTGCCTACGGGGAACCCGCCCGTGGCGAGCGGGAAGGTGCTCGCCTCGGTGCCACCCGTGCGCCAGATCGCTCGCGCCCAGCCGGGCTGGCCGCCCTCGAGGTAGACCTTCCCGCCGTACACGTGCATGGCGTGGATCGCGGGATAGAACTCGCGCACGAGCTTGGTGCCCGCGGCCGTCCCGTCGGAGACCCACACCTCGAAGTAGCCGCGCCGGTAGTAGACCTTCGAGCCCGCGGTGGCGAGCAGGGACACCTGCTTGCCCGCCACGCCCGGGTCGATGTCCTTGACGATCCGGGTGCCCGCGGCGGTGCCGTCCGTGCGCCAGAGCTCGTGGCCGTAGGCGTTGTCCTTCGGCACGTAGTACAAGACGTTGCCGACGGCGGTCGTGGCCTCGATGCTCGAGTGCTGCGGCCCCGCCATGTGGTCGCGCACGATCCGGGTCCCCGCGGAGGTGCCGTCCGTGGACCACAGCTCGCGGCCGTGGAACCCGTCGTCGGCGATGAAGTACACGCGGTTGTCCGTGGCCTGGACGAGGGTCGGGCTGCTCGAACCTTTGCCCACGTTGACGTCAGCGACCATCGAGGTCCCAGCCGCGGTGCCGTTGGTGCGCCACAGCTCGTAGCCCTGGAACGTATCCCCGAGGATCGCCGCCGAGAAGTACATGTACCCGCCGTGCACCACCGTGTGGCCAGGGTGCGCCGTCGTGTTGACGTCGGAGCGGACCACGGTGGCCTGCGTGCTCCCTGCGGGCACGCGGAACCACGTGTGCTTGTAGACCTCGTGGGTGTACCCGATCCCGATCAGGGAGCTGCCCACGGCCTGGAGGCTGCCCATCGTCGCCGAGTCGCTCGAACCCGCGTAGGTGATCTTCTTCGGTGTGGCGCCGGACGACTCGAACACCCACAGCTCGGCCGGGCTCGTGGTGCGCACGAAGAGCCGGCTGCCCGCCACGGTGATCTCGTGCGGGTTCGAGTGCGAGCTCGCGTTGCCGTAGTTGAAGTCCTTGACGAGCGACGTGCCCGCGGGGGTCCCGTCGGTGCGCCACAGCTCGTTGCCGTGCACGCCGTCGTCTGCCGCGAAGTAGACGTACCCGCCGTACTCGACGCCGGACGTGGCGGTCGAGCTGAAGACCTTCGCGCCCGCGGGAGCGACGGAACGGTCGGCGAAGGCGGGCGGGGCGGCCAGCGTCGCGGCGACGAGAGCGAGCGCGGCGACGGCCGCGGTGCGGGCACGAGGGAGCATCAGGGGGCCTTTCGGTCGGGTTCAGCCCGACGCTAGTGAGGCCCGCTAACAGCCCACCAACACGCCCCCCGAAAGGGTGAGGTGGTCAGAGTCCCCACGGGTCGAGCTCGCGGGCGAAGACCGGGGCATCGAGCGCCGCGCACAACGCGCGCGCCCTCGTGGCGAGCGCCGCGGCTCGCGCGTCTTCGCGAGCCGCCGCGAGGAGGGCGAGCGGCACGGCGACGGGCCCGTAGCTGCACGTCCCCTGCCAGCACACGAGGTCCGCGTGGGGGGCGAGGCGGGCGTCGAGCTCGTCGAGGACGTCGCGGCTCGCTCCGCCGACGGCGGCCGCCCGGGCAGCCATGACGTGGCTCGCGAGCCACGTGAAGTCCTCCGTGGTGTGGGCGAGAGCGGCGCGCAGGTGCTCCTCGAGCTCCGCCCGTGCGCCGTCGGAGCGGGCCGGTGCGCCGTCGTCGGACCCCGCCTCCCCGGAGGCGACCTCGTGCGCGAGGCACAGCGCGAGCGCCGCGTGCCACGCCGGGATTGCGGGCTGGTCCGCGACGAGCGTGCGCAGGATCCCCGTGACCTCACCGAGCCGACCGCTCGCGAGCCGCAGGGCGAGGACCTGGGCGTGGAAGGCAGCGGCGGCGCGCGCGGGGGAGACGGGTGCGAGGAGCTGCAGGGCGCGCCACGCGAGGTCCTCGGCCTGCTCGAGCTCGCCGTCGAGATGAGCGAGGGCCGCCGAGAGGTACAGCAGCTGCCAGCGGCGCCCGACGTCGCCCACGAGGTCGATCAGCCCGTGCATGCGGTCGAGCGCCTTGCGTGCGCCGGACCCGTCTGCGAGCGCGACCCGTGTCGACACCTGGAGCTGGAGTCCCTCGAAGAGTGCGACGGGATCGTCCGCGCCCTCCGCGAGGGCGACCAGCTCGTCGGCCAGCTCGCCACGCCGTGGCACGTCGCCCGGCAGACCGAGGCCCAGGTAGGCGTAGGGGAGGACGAGGCGGCGGACCTCGGGCGTCGTCGCGGCGCGCTCGGCGCTCCTGAAGAGCTCGCGGGCCCGCTCGGGCTCTCCCGTCATCGACCACGCGAGGCTTGCGGCCGCACGGATTCCGGCCGTCGACTCCTCGTCCCCGAGCACGTCGAGGGCGCGGCGGGTCACACGCGCGACGCGCTCGTTGACGGCACCCACGTCGCTCGAGCCGCCCAGCTGGAGGAGCGCGAAGGTGGCACGCGCGAGAAGGTCGACGTGACCGGCCTCTGCGGCGCGCTCGGCGCAGTCGAGGAG
>JAAYZM010000128.1 GCA_012514835.1 Actinomycetales bacterium | reverse complement strand
GCCCGTCTCCTTCCACTTGCGCAGGAAGCTCAGCTCGTCCTCGCCCGTGATGACCGGGTAGTCGACCCCCGCGTCCTCGAAGGCCTCGAGCGCCGCGACGGCGCCGTCACCGGCGTCCATCCAGATGCCGTGCACCTCGCCGCGGGCGAGCGCGTCGGAGATGATCGACTTGATCTTGACCGGGTCGGCACCCGTGAAGTGGTCCTCGGCCTCGATGCCGGCCTCGGCGAAGAGCTTCTCGGCCGCGGCCCAGCGCTGCTCGAGCACGTCGACCCCGGGCAGGATGCGCAGCGCGACGACCTTCGAGCCCGGCTCGAGGTGCTCGATGAGGAACTCGGCCGTGTCGATGCCCCACGCGAAACCACCGATCGGGTGGATGAACGTCACGGGGCAGTCGGTCTGCACGCCGCGGTCGAAGACGACCACAGGCTTGCCGGTCTCGCACGCACGCTCGACCGCGGGGGTCATCGCGGCCGTCGAGTTCGGCGAGATGATGAAGACGTCGCAGCCGCCCTCGGCGATGAAGTAGTCGATGTCGGCGATCTGCGTGTCGTCGTTGTCCTGCGCGTCGCGCGTCTCCATCTCGGAGATCACGCCGGCCTCCTGGAGCACCTTGAGCTGCTGGTTCATCGTGATCCAGCCGGTCTGGCGCCACGGGTTGGAGATCGAGGCGTTCGCGAAGCACACCTTCTTGGCGCCCTCGCTCGCGTACTGGGAGGTGTCGACCAGCTCCGCGTCGATGTGCTGCAGGTAGGGCTGGTCGGCCGGGCCCTCGGGGGTCACCGAGCGCTGCGCGTACTGCGTGTCGAACAGCGCCTGGTCGAACCACTCGTTCGCGGGTGCCTCGCCGCCCGGCTCGTCGCTGTCCTCGGGCTCGGGGGCGGGCTCGCTCGTCGCCGCCGGCGAGCTCTCGCTCGGCGGGGTCACCGTCGGGTCGGTCGTGCAGGCGGTCAGCAGGAGCAGCGCTGCCGCCCCCGTCACCGCCGCGACCTTCGTGCGTCGTCGCATCAGGTCATCTCCTCGGGTCACGCCCCGCTGTGCGCGGGGCTCGTGGTGGACGTGTCTCCGCCGCGCCCCGGTGCGGGTGCGGCGTCTCCCCCGGCGGGGGAAGTCGTGGCCGGGCCGCTGCGGCGGCGCCGGAAGTCGAGCGCGGAGTAGGCGACCGCGGCGATGATGATCACGCCCTGCACGGACGAGCGCACCGTCGAAGGGACTCCCGCGTAGTTGAGCAGCACGAACAGCGCCTCAAGGACGACGGCGCCCGCGAGGGCCCCGACGATCCAGCCTCGCCCGCCCCCGAGGACGACGCCGCCGAGGACGACAGCCGTGATCGCCGTGAACTCGTAACCGCGACCGACCGAGGGGTGGACGCCCGCGTACCCGACGAGGAGCACGCCCGCGACCGTCGCCGAGAGGCTCGAGATGACGAAGGCGCGCGTCTTGACCCACCACACGCGCACGCCCGCGTGGTGCGCAGTCGCGACGTTGTCGCCGACCGCGACGTGCAGCTTGCCCGCGGGCCGGTGGGTGTACCACAGCGCGAGCACGAGGAGTCCCACGAGGATCACCACGGCGTACGGCACGAAGTCGAGCACGGGAACCTCGCGCCACCCACCCCGCCCGATCTGGCGGAACTCGTCGGCGGGGTTGCCGGTCGCGGCGCCGCCCGTCCAGAACATGACCGCGCCGAGGAGCGCGAGCATCATCCCGAGCGTGACGATGAACGAGGGGACCCGTAGGAAGGTCGTCGCAAGACCGTTGACGAGGCCCACGAGCACCCCGAAGGCGAGCATGAGCGCGAGCACGGGGACGGTGCGCGAGCCGTCCTGGCCCACGAGCACCCCCGCCCCGACGACCTGTGCCGTGACGAGCGAACCCATCGAGAGGTCGAACTCGCCCGAGACGATCACGAAGTACTGCCCCATCGCGACGATCGCCACGGGGGCCACGCGCTGCAGGAAGCGCATGAGCTGGCCCGGCTCGGCGAACGAGGGGTTGACCACGACGATCGCGACGAGCAGCACGACCAGCAGGAGGAAGACCGCCCGCTGAGGGCTCACGAGGTCGAGCGCGACCTCCCGTGGCGAACGCCTCATCGGGCCACCTCCTCGGCCGGGGGGAGCTGCCCCGTCGCGGGCGCGCCGTCGGCGGGACCCGGGAGGGGTCCGTCGACCGTGGGACCGCCCGCCCCAAAGCGTGGGCGGTGCGCGTGGAGCGTGCGGCGCGTGTAGACCGCGACCGCCGCGACGATCACGACGCCGCGCACGATGTCCTTCAGGAAGGGGTTGACCTGCATGACGCTCATGACGTTGTCGAGCACCGCGAAGATCGCGACCCCGCCGATCGTCCCCCACACCGAGCCGCGCCCGCCGAGCAGGAGCGTCCCGCCGAGCACGACGGCCGCGATCGACAGCAGGTCGTAGCCGCCCTGGCTGCCGACCGTCGGGCTCCCGACGCCGAGTCGCGAGGCGAGCAGGAGCCCCGCCCCTGCGGCCGTGAGCGAGCACACGACGTGCGCGACGATCACGGGGCGGGCGACGTGCAGCCCGCTGAGCCGCGCGACGACCGGGTCGCCGCCGACCGCGAACATCTGGTGGCCCACGCGGGTCCGTGCGAGCACGAACCACACGAGCGCCGCGAGCGCGAGCATGAGGATCGTCGAGACGGGCACGGGCCCCAGACCCGTCGCGCCGAGCAGCTGGAACTCCCACGGCACGGTCCCGGCCGTCCCCTTGTACTGCGTGTCGAGGTAGCCCTTGACGATGAGTCCCGTGCCGAGCGTCGCGATGAACCCGTTGACCCGCAGCTTGGTCACGACGAGCCCGTTGAACAGGCCGATCGCGGCGGCCACGGCGAGGGTGAGCAGCACTGCCGGGACGATGCGTGCGGGGTCGCCCGCCATGGTCGTCGCCGCGAGCAGGCTCGACAGCGAGATGACGACGGGCACCGAGAGGTCGAGCGAGGAGCACAGCACGACGAGCGTCTGACCGATCGCGACGAGCCCGAGCACGCTCATCCCGGTGAGGATGTCGCGGACGTTGCCCGCCGAGAAGAAGTTGCGGCCGACGGTCGACACGAGCAGTGCGCCGATCGCGAGCGCCGCGACGAGCGCGAGGTAGACGACGACCGTCGGGTCGAGCGAGCGCAGCCGGTTCACGCGCCCACCTCCGCCCCTGCGGCGTGCCGCAGCACCTCTTCCTCGGTCGCGCTCGGCGCGAGATCGGCGACGAGGCGCCCGTCACGCATGACGAGCACACGGTCGGCGATGCCGAGCAGCTCGGGTAGCTCGGAGGAGATCATGCAGATCGCGACCCCTTCGCGTGCGAGGGAACGGATGACGTCGTAGACGGCGACCTTCGCGCCGACGTCGATGCCCCGGGTCGGTTCGTCGAGGATCACGACGCGCGGCCTGGTCGCGAGCCACTTGCCGAGCACGACCTTCTGCTGGTTGCCGCCCGAGAGCAGCTGGACCTCGCGGTCGAGCCGGTCGGTCGAGAGCTCGAGGCGCGCCATGAGCGCGTCGGCCTCGCGGCGCACGTGCGCGGTGCGCCGGGGGAACACGCCGCGGATGACGAGCAGGACGTTGTCGAGGATCGACTGCGCGAGCGAGAGCCCGGTCGCCTTGCGGTCCTCGGTGATGAGTGCGATCCCGAGCCGCGCCGCATGGCGCGGGCTCGTGACCCGGACGCGTCGGCCGCCCACCTCGACGCTCCCGCGCGTGAAGGGCCGGATGCCGAAGATCGCCTCGGCGAGCTCGGTGCGTCCCGAGCCCTGGAGGCCCGCGACCGCAGTGATCTCCCCCGCGTGCAGGCTCAGGTCGATCCCGTCGACCCACGCGTTGCCCCCGCCCGTGACGCGCAGCAGCTCGGTCCCGCGCTCGGTGCCCTCGAGGGGGCCCGGGAAGTAGCTCTCGATCGACCGGCCGACCATGCGTCGCACGAGCTCGTCGGGCCCGAGCTCGTCCGCGGGTCCGCTCGAGACGAGGCGACCGTCCTTGAGGACAGTGATCGTGTCGCACAGGTCGAACACCTCCTTGAGGCGGTGCGAGACGTACAGCACGCCCACGCCCCGCTCGGCGAGCGATCGCACGATGCGGTAGAGCAGCTCGACCTCGTGCGCCGCGAGCGCCGCGGTGGGCTCGTCCATCGAGATGACCTTCGCGTCGTGGCTCAGCGCCTTCGCGATCTCGACGACCTGCTGCTGCGCGACGCTCAGCGAGCCGACGCGGTCGCGGGGGCGCACCGAGGTCACCCCGAGCTCGTCGAGGACGTGCTGGGTGCGCCGGGCCATCTCGCGCACGTCGACGACGCCGCGGCGCCGCGGCTCACGCCCGAGGAAGACGTTCTGCGCGACGGTCCGGTCGGGCAGCAGGTTGAACTCCTGGAAGACGGTCGCGACGCCCGCGTGCATCGCGTCGATCGGGTGCGCGAAGGCGACCTGCTCGCCCGCGAGGTGGATCTCGCCGTCGTCGGGCTGGTAGACGCCCGCGAGGATCTTCATGAGCGTGCTCTTGCCCGCCCCGTTCTCCCCGACGAGGCCGTGCACCTCACCGGGTCGCACCTCGATCGAGACCTCGTCGAGCACGCGCACGCCGAAGAAGCTCTTCGTGAGCCCGCGTGCCGTGAGCACGGGAGCCGTCGTCACGGTGCACCCCCGACCTCGACCCACGCGCCGTCCGCAGCGGCCGAGCGCACGACGGCGTCCGTGACGAGCGCCGCGCGCGCGCCGTCCTCGAAGGTCGGCAGGCCTTCCGGGCGGGCGCCGCCGATCGCGGCGTAGGTGTCGGCGACGAAGGCGTTGAACGCGTCCTGGTAGCCCATCGGGTGGCCCGCGGGCACGACCGACAGGCGCGTCGCCTCGGCCCCGAGCTGGACGGGGTCGCGCACGAGCTCGAGCGAACCGGTGCGCCGGCCGAGCCACAGCACCTCGGGGGACTCCTGGTCGAAGGCGACCGCGGCGCGCGTGCCCGAGATCTCGAAGGCGAGGCGGTTCTTGCGCCCCGCAGCGACCTGGGAGACGAAGAGCGAGACGACGACGTCGTCCTCGGTGACCGCGAGCACGCCCGCGAGGTCCTCGGTCGCGACGGGCTCGCCCGCGCGCTCGGGATGCACCGTGCGGGTGAGCGCGGCGAGGCGGGTGATGCGCGTGGCCGCGACGAACTCGACGAGGTCGACGAGGTGCGAACCGATGTCCGCGAAGGCGCGCGAGCTGCCTCCGAGCGCAGGGTCGACGCGCCAGTTGTCCGCCGCTGCGTCGAGGAGCCAGTCCTGGGTGTAGGAGCCCTGGAGCGACAGGATCGCCCCGAGCTCTCCCGAGGCGAGGCGGGCGCGCGCCTCGCGCACCATCGGGTGGTAGCGGTAGACGAAGGGGACGGTCGCGACGACGTCGGCGGCCCGGGCCTCCTCGGCGAGCTCGAGCGCGTCGGCTGGCGTCGTCGCGAGGGGCTTCTCGCACACGACGTGCTTGCCCGCGCGCAGCGCTGCGAGCGCGAGCTCGCGGTGCGTCGCGTTGGGGGTGCACACGTGGACGACGTCGACGCCGTCGTCGGCGACGAGCTCGTCCGG
>JAAYZM010000127.1 GCA_012514835.1 Actinomycetales bacterium | reverse complement strand
GGCGAGCGCGTCGTGGCCGCGGAGGTCGCGCGGGACACGCTCGCCGTGCTCGCCGCGTCGGGGCTGTACGAATCCTCGGGCCGCTGGCTCTTCGAGATCGGGCTGCCCGGCAAGTCCGGGGTCTCGGGCGGGATCGTCACCGTGGCCCCCGGCAAGGTGGGTATCGGGACGTACGCCCCGCGCCTCGACGCGGCCGGGAACAGCGTGCGCGGGCAGGTCGCCACCGCCTACCTGTCCCGGGCACTCGGCCTCAACGTGTTCGCGTCCGCGCCGCACGCCCCGCAAGAGGGGTCGCGCAGCAGGGCTGCGCACTAGGGTGGTCGCCATGGCCAGCACCGAGTCGCGCGTGGCGATCTACATCGACTTCGACAACGTCGTCATCTCCAGGGCGAGCCAGGCCAAGTCCACGGGCGTGGCCTCGACCGTGGCGATCGACGTGCTCCTCGACTTCGCCACGCGGTACGGGCGGCTGACCATCGCGCGCGCGTACGCGGACTGGTCCGTGGCGCAGAACGCGGGCTACAAGGACCAGCTCGTGGCGCGCGCCGTCGAGCTGGTCCAGCTGTTCCCCGCGACGCGGACCAAGAACGGCGCCGACATCCGCATGGCCGTCGACGCGATCGAGGACCTCTACCTGCACCACGACCTCACGCACGTGGTGATCGCGGCGGGGGACTCGGACTTCATCCCGCTCGCCCAGCGCGCCCGGCGGCTCGGGCGGATCGTGCTCGGCGTGGGGGTCGCGGGCAGCATCAGCAAGACCCTCGCGAGCGCGTGCGACGTGTACGTCGACTACGACGAGCTGCTCGACGACCGCCAGAAGCTCGAGGCCCAGGACGACCACGACGAGCCGAAGGTGCCCGCCAAGGTCGCTCCGGATGCGCAGCCCTCGTCCGGCGGAGGTTCGCCCCGGCGCGCGTACCCGCTGATCACTGAGGCGCTGCGCGGCGTGGACGCCCAGCACCCTGACCGCGAGTGGCACGCACTGTCCGCCCTGAAGAACCAGATCCTGCGGATCGCGCCCACGTTCAAGGAGTCCGACTACGACGCGGCGAGCTTCTCCGAGCTGCTCGGCCGCTACACGAGCCAGATCGAGGTCAGAGACAACAAGGCCCGCTTGCGCTGAGGCGCGCCCTTCACCCCGCCGGGTGCGCAGGGTGCAGCGTTAGTGCCCTGTCAGGGCCACAACGCTGCACTAGGGGCCGTGGAGGGCGCCCGGGTTGAGGAACTGCGTGCCCCAGAGCGCATCGCGCTGGACGCTCGTGAGCTGGGCGTGGTCGCTGGCCTCGCTCCAGTGGGTGTAGATGGCATTGATGACGCCGTCGACGATCTCGCGTGCGCGCCGTTGGGTCAGCCCGTACTCGTGCCCGACGGCGAGCAGGCCCGCGAAGCTGGAAGCACGCTGACCGTCGGGGCCGTAGGCGATGGCCTGGCTCGCGGTCTCACCGGTGCGGCTCATCGGTGAGAGGTCGTACGCGGGGGTGAGCGTGAGCCGGGTGCCGTCCCAGAACGTCGCGTGGTTCCGCAGAGGGTCGTCGGTGTTGGAGATCGCGATATTGAACGCGATGCGGCGGAAGAGCTCGGTTCCCGCGTCGTGTCCGCGCTCGCGCAGTGTCGCGAGCAGGTCGAGGTAGCTGCCGTATCGCGCCGTCATCTCACCGAGTCCTGAGAGCCATGCGGCTCGGGTACGCGACACCCGCGGCGTTCTCCTACGGCTTCACCCGTGCGTTCCGTTCATCGCCTTCCAGCCTCCGTGCGCGCTGCCTGCTCGCGAGTTCGGTGCTCCTGCGCCAGTTCGCACATCCAGAAGTGCGAACTCGCGCAGAAGCACCGAACTGGGCGGGAGCTGTCGCGCGAGCGCCCCCGGCAGGACTCGAACCTGCAACCTACGGATTAGAAGGCCGTTGCTCTATCCATTGAGCTACGGGGGCCGACGTCGGCCACGCCGCGGAGCGCGACCGAGCGGCACCCAGGGTACGCGTCGGCACCCTGAGGGCGCGCCGTTTGGCCCCCGGCGTCGCGACCAGGGAAGATGGCCGTGTGACCGCGACCTCGCTGCCCAACGCCGGGCGCACCACCGACCCAGGGGTGCCGGAGGTCTCGCGCACGCTGCTCGACGCGATCCGCGACCTGCGCAGGGACGTCGCCACGACGCGGTTCCCGCTCGACGTCGAGGGCGCCGAGGAAGCGAGAGCCTCCCGCAAGCGCCTGCTGGACCAGCTCGACGACCACCTGCTGCCGCGCCTCGCGGACCTGTCCGCCCCGGCGATCGTCGTCGTCGCCGGCTCGACTGGCGCGGGCAAGTCGACGCTCGTGAACTCCGTGCTCGGCACCGAGGTGACACAAGCGGGCGTGCTGCGCCCCACGACGCGCCGCCCCGTGCTCGCCCACCACCCCGACGACGCCGACCTCATGAGCGCCCACCCCGTGCTCGACGCCGTCGAGGTCGTGGCGCACGACGCCGTGCCCCGGGGGATCGCGCTCCTCGACGCCCCGGACATCGACTCCGTTCTCGAGACCAACCGGGACACCGCCCACCGGCTCCTCGAGGCCGCGGACCTGTGGCTCTTCGTCACGACGGCCTCGCGGTACGGCGACGCGCTCCCGTGGCGCGTGCTCGACGACGCGACGGCGCGCGGCGCCTCGATCGCCATGGTGCTCAACCGCGTCCCGCCCGACGCGCTCACCACCGTGCGCGGGGACCTCTTGGGGCGCTTGCGTTCGCGGGGGATGGCGTCAGTCCCGCTGTTCGTGGTGGCCGACGTCGGGCCCCACGAGGGACTGCTCGACACCAAGGCCGTCGCGCCGATCGGCCGGTGGCTCACCATGCTCGCGGGCCCGGACCGTGCCCGCTCCGTGATCTCTCGCACCCTGCGCGGCTCGCTCGCGGCGCTGCGCCCGTGGGTGGACGAGCTCGCCGAGGCCGTGCAGTCCCAGGCGGAGGCGGCGTTCGCGATCCGCTCCGAGCTGGCCCCCGTGCTCGAGGCTCCCGCCGCGTCCGCGCGCGGGCGGGTCGTGGCCGGGGAGGTCGCCGCCGGCGCGGCGCGCTCCCGGTGGGCGCAGCTCACCGCAACCGGGGCACCGTTGTGGGGGCTCGTCTCGCGCCGCGGGCGCATCAGTGGTGGTAAACGTCTCGCGAAGGCCCGCGCCGAGGCGCTCGCCGCGCTCACTGCGGACCTGCGATCGGCCGCGCGCGTCTCCCTGTACTCCGCGGGCGAGCTGGCCGCCGAGGCGGTCGCGACGCACCTCGAGGCGCGCGGGCCCATCGGGCGCGGGGTGCTCGGGATGTGGCGCGGGGATGCCGAGGACGGCGTGAACCCCGCGGAGCGGCGCAACGCTGAACGTGCCACCCAGGCCGACGAGTCCGCATCGCGGTGGACCACGGCCGTGGGGCCCGCGGTGTCCGCCGTCGCATCGGCGCTCACGGACCGGGGCGCCCAGCGAAGGTGGCGCAAGGCTTCGGCCGCGCTCGGAGACGGCGGACTCGACGCGATCGTGCTCGCCGCGGGGGCCGGGCTCGAACCCGCAGGGGAACTGCTGCGCGCGCTCGTGGGCGCGGCAGCGGAGCCCGCCGTCGAGGCGACCCGGACCGCGCTGCTGGGCGGCACCGACGACATGGTGTCGGGCGAGCTGACCGCCGTCGTCGGCGTCCTCGACACCCCGCACCTCGCGGAAGACGCCTCCGCGACCCTGAGGCTGCGCCTCGCCGTCCTCAAGGCCGCCTCGTGAACGCCCCCCAGGCCCACCGCGCCGGTGGCACCACCGAGCAGAGCGCCACGGCCGGTCTCACGCACCGCGCGAGCGAGATCACGCGCGCGCTCGAGATCGGCGGCGAGCGCCTCGACCCTCGCGTGGTGGAGCAGGTCACCGAGGCGCTCGAGGGCGTGCGTGAACGTCTCGCGCTCGGGGTGGACCACACGGTCGTGGCGCTCGTGGGCGGCACGGGATCAGGCAAGTCGAGCCTGTTCAACGCCCTGACGGACTTTGAGTTCGCCGACGTCGGCGTCACGCGCCCCACCACGTCGAAGGTCACGGCGTGCACGTGGGGCGGCAAGGCCGACCCCCTGCTCGAGTGGCTCGGCGTGGACCTCGACCGGCGCATCGAGCGCGAGAGCGACCTGCTCGGCGACGACGAGGCGTCCCTGCGCGGCCTCGTGCTCCTCGACCTGCCGGACCACGACTCGATCGACCCCGCCCACCGCGAGGTCGTGGACCGGCTCTTGCCGATGGTGGACCTGCTCGTGTGGGTCGTGGACCCGCAGAAATACGCGGACGACGCCCTCCACTCCGGCTACCTGCGCCGGCTCGCGGCCCACGAGGCGGCCATGCTCGTGGTGCTCAACCAGATCGACACCGTGCCAGGCGACCAGCGAACCGGCCTCGCGGCGGACGTCGGGCGCCTCCTCGTCGAGGACGGCCTGCACGGCGTGCCCGTCCTGAGCGTCTCCGCCCGCACGGACGAGGGGGTCGACACGCTGCGCGCTCGCCTCGCGGCCGCCGTCGGACGCCGTTCCGTCGCCGCGGAACGCGCGGGAGCAGAGCTGCACGACGCGGCTGCGCTCGTGGCCACGCAGGTGTCCGACGGCGAGCCCGCGACGTTCCCGCGCGAGCAGTTCCTCGACGCCGTGGCCGAGGCAGCGGGTGTCCCCGTGATCGCGGCCGCCGTCGAGGCCGTGGTGCGTGGCAACGACGTGCGGGTGCCGTCCTTCGGGGCGGTGGGCCACGACACGGTGCGGCTCGCGCGCTCGCGGTGGCTCGACCAGCTCGAGGCGGGCCTCACCCCTCGCTGGGCGGAGTACCTGGCCGCCTCGCTGCCGGGCGTCCCACGGCTCGCGAAGGAGCTCGACGCGTCGCTCGTCCAGGTGGGCACGCACGCCGTGCCCTCGCGCGCGGCCGGGGCGGTCAAGGCCGCGGCCATCGTGACGGGGCTCGCAGCACTCACCGGGGTGGCCGTGATCGCGGGGCACGTGCTCATGGAGGTCGCATCGGGTCGGGGTGTGGTGTGGCCAGCCCCGGGGCTCGCCGTCGTCGGCGGGGGCGTGGCCCTCGTGCTCGCGCTGGTCCTCGCGCCCACGGCGGTGCTCTTGCGCCGGTGGTCCGCGAAGCGGCGCGGCGAGGCCGTGCTGCGTGAGGGGCGCGAGGCGCTCGGTGCCGTCGTGGACGCCCAGCTCGGTGCGCCCACCCGCGCGGTGCTGGACGAGCACCGGCGCGTACGCGAGCTCGCGAAGGAACCCGGCGTGGCCCCCGACGGCGCACCGCGTTCCACAGGTCGCGACACCGCCCAGCACGCGGGCTGAGCAACTGCTCCACCCTCGGGGGACGAAGGCCGGGACCAGCCGGCCCGCAACCTGGAGGAATCATGAGCAACGACGTGTACGTCACGGTGGCCGGCTGGGTCGCCAAGAAGCCCGACCTGCGGGTCACCGCGGACAAGACCGAGTGGACCACCGTGCGGGTCGCCAACACCCCGCGCCGCCGCAAGCCCGACGGTCAGTGGACCGACGGCAAGACGGAGTGGTACGAGGTCAAGGCGTGGGGCGACCTTGCCCAGAACGTCGTGAAGTCCGTCGACACCGGGCACCCCGTGATCGTCTACGGCCGCCTCTCGTCGGACGAGTGGCAGACGTCCGAGGGTCAGGACCGCAAGAACCTCGTCATCAACGCCCAGATCATCGGGCACGACCTCGCGCGCGGTCGCACGGACTTCATCCGCGTGCGCCACGACGCGGCGGGCGAGCCGGTGGACGTCTCGGACGCCGTCGAGCTGCCCGACGCGCCGCCGTCGGCCCCCACCCCGGACGACGTCACGGCCCCGGAGCCCGAGCTCGAGCCCGCCTTCTGATCTCGGTCTTCTGTCCACGCCGCCCCACCTCCCTCCGCACTGGGGGAGGTGGGTGCGGGTGGCGGCCGGTACGGTCAGGGGCATGGTGGACGACGGCGGACTAGGGCCTGATGCGGTCCTCGATGAAGAGACTCTCGAAGGGCTCGACCTCAGTGGCCTCGATGCGCGGGGCGCCCGGCTCGTCGAGACCGAGCTGGTGCGGTGCACCCTCGAGGGGACCCGGTTCGCGCGCGCCCAGGTCACGGACTCGCGCCTCGTCGAGTGCCTCGCCGGGTCGGTGTCTTTCGTGGGCGCGACCTTCCAGGACGTTCTCGTGGAGGCGTGCCGCTTCGGGGCGCTCGAGGTGTACGACGCCGACCTCGCGGACGTGACCGTGCGCGGCGGCAAGCTCGACTACGTGAACCTGCGCGGCTCTCGCTTGCGGGACGTGCGCTTCGAGGACGTCTGGATCGGGGACCTCGACCTCGCCGACGTGACCGCGCAGCGGGTGACCTTCGTGGACTGCCGCATCGGACGCCTCGACGCGACCCGGGCGCAGCTCACGGGCTGCGACCTGCGAGGTGCGGACCTCGACGCGCTCGACGGACTCGCGGGGCTCGCCGGAGCCACGATCACCACCGAGCAGCTCTTCCGGCTCGCGCCCGCGCTCGCGGCGCACCTGCGCATCACCGTCGACGGGTAGCCGCACCGGCGCGGGAGCCGGATAGGCTGGGGGGTGTGGCTGAATACATCTACACCATGTACAAGGCGCGTAAGGCGCACGGCGACAAGGTCATCCTTGACGACGTCTCCCTGAACTTCCTCCCCGGCGCGAAGATCGGCGTCGTGGGCCCCAACGGGGCGGGCAAGTCGACGATCCTCAAGATCATGGCTGGCCTCGACCAGCCCTCGAACGGTGAGGCGCGCCTCGCGCCCGGCTACACCGTGGGGATCCTGCAGCAAGAGCCGCCGCTCGACGAGACCCGGACGGTGCTCGGCAACGTCGAGCTCGGGGT
>JAAYZM010000126.1 GCA_012514835.1 Actinomycetales bacterium | reverse complement strand
GTCGGTGCGGCGCGGCACTAGGCGTTCCTTCCCTGGGCGTCGCGCATGAGCGACACGAAGCGGTCGAAGAGGTAGGCGGCGTCGTGCGGACCGGCCGCGGCCTCCGGGTGGTACTGGACGGAGAACGCCGGGATGTCGAGGCACTCGAGGCCCTCGACCACGTCGTCGTTCAGGTTGACGTGCGAGACGCGGACCTGGCCGTAGCGCCCGCCGTCGTGCGGCGCGGGGACGGGGTCGCCCACGGGGGCGTCGACCGCGAAGCCGTGGTTGTGGCTCGTGATCTCGACCTTGCGGGTGCCCAGGTCCATGACGGGCTGGTTGATGCCACGGTGGCCGTAGTCGAGCTTGTACGTGCCGAAGCCGAGGGCCCGGCCGAGGATCTGGTTGCCGAAGCAGATGCCGAAGTACGGGATCTTGCGGTCGAGCACCTCGCGCAAGAGCGCCACGGCGTGCGTCGCGGCCTCCGGGTCGCCGGGACCGTTGGAGAAGAACACGCCGTCGGGCGCGAGCGCCTCGATCTGCTCGATCGTGGTGCGTGAGGGCACCACGTGGACGCGGGCGCCGCGCTCGGCGAGGCGCTGGGGCGTCATCGACTTGATCCCGAGGTCCACGGCCACGACCGTCACCTCGGCACCTTGACCGGGCGTGGGCTCGATGACATAGGGCTCGTCCGTCGAGACGTCGTCCACGAGGTTCGCCCCCGCCATGGGCGGCGCGGCCTGGACGCGCGCGAGCAGCTCCTCGGGCGTCGCGGCGCGGTCGCCCTCGAGCAGCGCGTCGCCGGAGAAGATCCCGGCACGCATGACGCCGCGCTCGCGCAGGTAGCGGGTCAGGGCGCGCGTGTCGATGCCGGAGAGGCCCACGACGCCCTGGCGCTCGAGCTCCTCGTCGAGGGTCCGCTGTGCGCGCCAGTTCGAGGCGCGGCGCGCAGGGTCGCGCACCACGTACCCGGCCACCCAGATGCGACCCGACTCCGGGTCCTCGTCGTTGACGCCCGTGTTCCCGATGTGGGGGGCCGTCATGACGACGATCTGCCGGTGGTACGAGGGGTCCGTCAGGGTCTCCTGGTACCCGGACATCCCGGTGTTGAACACGACCTCACCGAGCGTCTGCCCGAGAGCTCCGTACGGCCGGCCGGTGAACGTCCGTCCGTCCTCGAGGACGAGTACCGCTGCGCTCACCCTGCCTCCTTCTGCTGGTTCTGCTGGACCGCGCCCTCGAGCGCGGTGACGAGTTCTTGGGCCTGCTCCTCGTTGCGGAGCAGGAACCCGGATTCCACGGCGATCGCGAGCTGCCACGTGACCACCACGAGCCGCCGCGAGCTGGACACCTTGCCTGCGTGGCCCCGGTCGAAGCGCACGGCCTCGATGCGGTCCCGCGGGATGTACAAGTCATCGGTGCCCTGACGTACCACCACGAGCCCGCTCTCGAAGAGCTGGACCGATCCGGCCGCCCGCGAGCCGAGCCCCTGCCCCGGGATGCGCTCGAGCCACTCGCCCGCCGTCGTCGAACCGACGTAGGTCGCGTCGAACGGTGCGGTGCGCGCGGTGCCGAGCGACACGGGAGCCTCGGGCAGGGGGCCGACGACGGCTGCCGTGCGACCTGATCGCCCGCGCCAGCCTCGTCGCATCCCGAGCAGGATGAGCACCGAGAGCGCGATGAGCGCGATCGTGGGGATCCAGAACCTCATGCGGATGCACCTTCCTGCTCGACGGGTGCGCCGTCGAGCACCGTGGGGCGCCCTCGCAAGAACGTCGCGACCACCCGGCCGGGCAGCTCGCGGTCGAAGTACGGCGTGTTGGGGCTCGCCGTCGCTTGCGTGCGCGGGTCCACGGTACGCCGCGCGGCGGGGTCCACGAGCGTCAGGGTGGCGGGTTCGCCGACGGCGATCGGTCGGCCGTGCCGGTCCTCGACGCGACCGATCCGCGCGGGCGCCGTGGAGAGCACGCGCGCGACGCCCTCCCAGTCGAGCAGACCCGTCTCGACCATCGCGTGCTGGACCACGCTCAGGGCCGTCTCGCGGCCCGTCATGCCGAAGGCAGCGGCGGCCCACTCGCAGTCCTTGTCCTCCACCGGGTGGGGCGCGTGGTCCGTCGCGACGATGTCGATCGTGCCGTCCGCGAGACCCGCCCGCACGGCCTCGACGTCCGCCTGCGTGCGCAGCGGCGGGTTCACCTTGAAGCGCGCGTCGTAGCCGCGCGCGAGCTCGTCCGTGAGGAGCAGGTGGTGCGGGGTGACCTCCGCCGTGACGTCGATCCCCCGACCCTTCGCCCAACGGACGATCTCGACCGAGCCGGCCGTGGACAGGTGGCACACGTGCAGGCGCGAGCCCACGTGCTCGGCGAGCAGCACGTCGCGCGCGATGATCGCCTCCTCCGCGACGGCCGGCCAGCCGGCCAGACCGATCTGCGCGGAGACCACGCCCTCGTGCATCTGGGCGTGCTCCGTGAGCCGCGGCTCTTGCGCGTGCTGCGCGATCACCCCGTCGAACGCCTTGACGTACTCCAGGGCACGGCGCATCAGTACAGGGTCCCAGACGCACTTGCCGTCGTCGGAGAACACGCGCACGCGGGCCTCCGAGTCCGCCATCGCGCCGAGCTCCGCGAGGCGTTCCCCCTCGAGCCCGATGCTCACCGCGCCCACGGGGAACACGTCCACCCAACCCGCGCGGCGGCCCAGGTGGAATACCTGCTCCACCACGCCCGCCGTGTCCGCGACCGGGTTCGTGTTGGCCATCGCGTGGACTGCCGTGAACCCGCCGAGCGCCGCGGCGCGCGTCCCCGAGGCGACCGTCTCGGCGTCCTCGCGACCGGGCTCGCGCAAGTGGGTGTGCAGGTCGACCAGCCCGGGGAGCAGCACGTGATCCTGTGCGTCGACCACGTGGGCGCCGTCGTCGGACAACCCCGTTCCCAGGGCGACGATCACGCCCCCCGAGATCCGCACGTCCACGGGCTCACCGCCGAGGGGGCGAGCCCCTCGCAGCAGGTACTCGGTCACGAGACGTCCTCTCTGCGGCCACCGGCCAGCAACAGGTACAGCACGGCCATGCGCACGGCCACACCGTTGGCGACCTGCTCCACGATCACCGAGCGCGACGAGTCCGCCGCCGTCGCGCTGATCTCGAGGCCGCGGTTCATCGGTCCGGGGTGCAGCACCACCGCGTGCGAGGGCAGCGCGGCGAGGCGCCGCGCGTCGAGCCCGTAGCGGCGCGAGTACTCGAGCGGGCTCGGGAAGAACCCCCCACCCGCGCTGGACATGCGCTCGCGCTGCACGCGCAGCATCATCACGGCGTCGAGCCCTTGCGCCAGGACCTCGTCCAGGTGGTACGAGACCTCGCACGGCCACGTCTCGACTCCCACGGGCAGCAGCGTGGGAGGCGCCACGAGCGTCACGCGAGCACCGAGCGTGTGCAGCAGGTCCACGTTCGAGCGAGCCACGCGCGAGTGCAGCACGTCCCCCACGATCGCGACGCGCAGGCCCGCGAGGTCCTGGCCCAGCGGCTGCGGGCCCACGAGGTGGCGGCGCAGCGTGTAGGCGTCGAGGAGCGCTTGCGTGGGGTGCTGGTGCGTCCCGTCGCCCGCGTTCACGACGGCGGCCTGGAGCCAGCCCGAGCTCGCGAGCAGGTGCGGGGCGCCCGAGGCGTGGTGGCGGATCACCACGGCGTCCGCGCCCATCGCCTGCAGCGTCAGTGCCGTGTCCTTGAGGGACTCCCCCTTCGAGACGCTCGAGCCCTTCGCCGCGAAGTTGATGACGTCCGCCGAGAGCCGCTTGGCCGCCGTCTCGAACGAGATGCGGGTACGTGTCGAGTCCTCGAAGAACAGGTTCACCACGGTGCGCCCGCGCAGCGTGGGCAGCTTCTTGATCTCGCGGCCCTGCGTCGCGGCGAGCTCGGCGGCCGTGTCGAGGATGCGGACCGCGTCGGTGCGCGAGAGGTCCCCGGCGCTCAGGAGGTGCTCCACGTCAGGCCTCCCCGCCGGAGATCAGCACGGCGTCGCGACCGTCCGTCTCCGTGAGCATCACCTGGACGCGCTCGCTCGAGGCCGTGGGCAGGTTCTTGCCCACGTGGTCCGCCCGGATGGGCAGCTCGCGGTGGCCGCGGTCCACGAGCACGGCGAGCCGGACGGCCCGGGGGCGGCCCACGTCGCTCAGGGCGTCGAGCGCGGCACGGATGGTGCGGCCCGAGTAGAGGACGTCGTCCACGAGGACGACGGTGCGGTCATCGATGCCGTCGTCGGGCACGTGCGTCGCCCCGATGGGGCGCACCGGGGCACGGTGCAGGTCGTCACGGTGCATCGTGATGTCGAGCGTGCCGAGCTGCGTGGCCGGGTCGAAGCCCGGTTCCACGGCTGCGAGCCGCTCCGCGAGCCGCTGCGCGAGCGGGAGGCCGCGTGTCGGGATGCCCAGCACCACGAGGCCGTCGGCGCCCTTGTTGTGCTCGAGGATCTCGTGGGCGATCCGGGTCAGTGCCCGGGAGATGTCATCGGCACCGAGCACCTCGCGGGCGCCGGCGGGCGTGTCTGGATCAGACAACTTCGTATCTCCTTCCCCGCCTCACGGGACGGGCCTTAAAGGACGAACTGCTGCGCCGCACAGCCTAGTGCACTCCCCCGAGAGGGCTCACCCGTGTCCACGACCAGCGGGTGATGAAACGTTTAGCACGGCCAGAGCCAGGACAAACGCGCCGGGGCCGGACATGATGGGCCCATGAGCTCCTCCACCGGGGGATGGTTGGCCTTTCAGGCGTTCGCAGGCGGAGTCGTCGCGGGCGTCGCCGCACTGCTGTTCGTCTGGTGGCGTTTCAACCGGCGCGACACGTTCGTGTTCTGGATCACCATGTGGCTCGTCCCGTTCGCGGTGCTCCTCGTGCTCAACGGGGCCGTGACGCTCACCGAGCCGGGAACCACTCTCGACACCCTGGCCCTGTGGCTGCGCTCGCAAGCCCTCGGTGCGAGCGTCATCCTCGCCATGCCCGCGCTCGCCTCCGTGACGGGAGGGCCGCGCGTGCGGTGGTGGATGGTGGCCGCCGGTGGGTTGCTCGCCGTGCGCGCCGTGCTGTTCCTCACCACCGACCTCGTCTACGCACACCGGTACGTCGACGGCTCGCCCGAGTACGGGCCGCTGATCACGTCGAGCTTCGCGGTCCCGGTCATCATCGTCATCGTCTACGCCATCCGCAGCATCCGCCGCATGCCTGCGGCACTCGGGCGCACCGTCCTGATCGTCCTGTCGCTGCTCGGGTTCGGCATCCTGGCCCTCGCGTTCTGGCTCGAGGAGGGCGTGCTCGCGGAGCTGCTCACGTCGTTGTGGGCCTTGCCGATCGTCGGCGTCGTGCTCGCCGTCGGCGTGCGGCGGCTCCGCGCCGACATCCGAAGGGGAATCCGCCAGCGTGACATGCGTGACGCGATCGCCTCCGTGACCAACGCGGCCTGGTTCGACCGTGAGCCGGGCCAGCTCCTCGCGCGTGCCGAGGCCTCCGCGCGCGCCCTGCTGAACGAGCCAGAGATTCGCGGGTCCCTGCGCCAGCTCGCCAACGAGTCGCACTTCGCCTCGTTCGCCATGCCACCCTCGATCGCCAAGGACCCGCAGGCCGTCACGTTCCTCGACGACCTGGGGCACGTCGTGTCCGCCGCGGCCGAACGCCGCGAGCTGCACGAGCGTCTCGAGGTGGCCGCGCACGCCGACTCGCTCACGGGACTGCCCAACCGGCGCAGGCTCGACGTGGTGCTGACCGAGGCATGGGCCGCCGTCGGCGACAAGCGCCTTGCCGTCCTCTTCTGTGACATCGACGCGTTCAAGCGCGTCAACGAGGAGTTCGGGCACCCCATCGGTGACGCCGTGCTCCAGAACACCGCCGCGGCACTCGAGGAGACCGTGCCCCAGCGCGCCACCGTGGCGCGCTACGGCGGCGACGAGTTCGTCGTGGTGCTTCCCGACGCCCCTCCCGACACCGAGGTGGTCGAGCTCGCCCACAGCCTGCAACGTGCCATCACGGACGCCTCCCCCGGCAAGGTGCGGTCCGTCTCGATCGGCGTCGTGGTCGCGACGGGAGACGAGGTCCGTGAGCCGTACACCCTGGTCCGTGACGCGGACACCGCGATGTTCGACGCGAAGCACAAGCGGCTCGGGGTGCGCGTGTTCGACCAGGCGCTGCGCGAGCGGCTCTTGCGAGAGATCGACCTCGGGCGCCGGATTGCCCGCGCCGTGTCCGACGGCGAGTTCGAGGTCCACTACCAACCCATCGTGGATGTCGCGTCGCTCCGGGTGGTGGCCGTCGAGGCGCTCTCGCGCTGGTCCGACGATCACGTGGCTCGTGAGCCCGAGGAGTGGGTGCCTGCGGCCGAGGAGAGCGGCCAGATCGTCCAGATCGGCCTCGGTGCGGTGCGGTCTGCCCGTCGCGCGTCACTGAGCTTCGGGCTGCCCGTGGGCGTCAACGTGTCGCCCCGCCAGCTGGCCGAGCCGGACCTCGCGTTGCGACTCCTCGAGGCCTGGGGGCCCGATCAGCGCGAGAACCTCACGCTCGAGATCACTGAGTCGGCCCTCCTGGACGACCTCCCGCTCGGCATCGAGACCCTCGAGACCCTGCGCTCTGAAGGGGTGCGGATCGCGCTCGACGACTTCGGCACCGGTTACTCCTCGCTCGCACGGCTCGCCCACCTGCCGGTCGACGTTCTCAAGGTGGACCAGCAGTTCGCGCAGGACGCGACCTCGCCGCGCGGGCGCGCCGTGCTGCGCGGGATCGTGGAGATCGCGCACGCGAGCGGCCTCCTGGTGGTGGTCGAGGGCGTGGAGACCGTGGAGCAGTTCGAGATCGTCGCGGAGCTCGGCGCGGACCAGGTCCAGGGCTACCTCCTGGGCCGCCCCTCCCCCACGGCCCCCACCCCGATCCACCTCCCCACCGCCTGACCCCCTCCCGCTGAGCCCGACAGTCCTGCGCCACCCCCTTCCGCTCAGGTAGGCAGTTTGCGCACGGACCCGCCCTCCTGAGCGCAGACTCTGCGCCGAGATCGGCAGTGGGAACCTGCCTACCTCAGCGGTTGTCGGGATGGCGAGAACATGTCGGCGACGGGAAGAGCTCAGGCCGCTCGCGCACGGGCCCGAACCTTGCGAGAGCACGCACAAGCCGTTCCAGTCCTTCCACGTCTTCGAAGTCGCCATTGACCACGCGGAACACCGTGTACCCCGCGTCTTCGATGCACCTCTGTCGCCACTTTTCCTTCCGTACGGCCTCTTCTGCGTGGCCGTTCGCCGTGTACTTCGCGACACCGTCGTACTCC
>JAAYZM010000125.1 GCA_012514835.1 Actinomycetales bacterium | reverse complement strand
CCCCCGAGCTGGGCGACCACGACGGCGAGACCGTGGTGCGCCAGCCCTTCGAGGTCGTCGCCCCCGCCCCCGTCGAGACGCCTCGCGGCGCGGTGGGCCGCGTGCGGCTCTCGACGGGCCAGGAGATCGACCTCGACCGTCCCGTGGTGGTGGGCCGCAAGCCGCGCGTCTCGCGCGTGGGCGGGACGGCCGTGCCGCGGCTCGTGAGCGTGCCGAGCCCCGAGCAGGACATCTCGCGCTCGCACCTCGAGGTCCGGCTCGAGGGCGTGAGCGTGCTCGTGGTGGACCTCGGCTCGACCAACGGCTCGACCCTGCTGCGCACGGGCCAGCTGCCCGTGCGCCTGCACCCGCACGAGGCGGTGCTCGTGGTGGACGGCGACGTGGTGGACCTCGGCGAGGGCATCACCCTGACCTTCGAAGGGCTTGCATGAGCACGCGCCGCGCCCCCGCCCCGCCGCCCCAGATCCCGGGCTTCGAGCACGTCCAGCTGCTCGGCTCGGGCGGGTTCTCGGACGTGTTCCTCTACAACCAGCAGCGCCCGCGCCGCCGCGTGGCCGTCAAGGTGCTGCTGCACGATCTTGCGGGCTCGGCCGCGCGCGAGTCGTTCGACCACGAGGCCAACCTCATGGCCCAGCTCTCGACGCACCCGTCGATCGTCACGATCTACGAGGCGGGTCTCGCGACGGACGGGCGCCCGTACCTCGCGATGGAGTACTGTTCGCGCCCCAACCTCGGGGCGACGTACCGGCGCGACCCGCTGTCCGTCGCGGAGGCCCTGCGCATCGGCATCCAGGTCGCGGGCGCGGTCGAGACGGCGCACCGCGCGGGCATCCTGCACCGCGACATCAAGCCCGCGAACATCCTCGTCACGGAGTACCACCGGCCGGCACTGACGGACTTCGGCATCTCCGCCACGACGGACGGCACGCAAGCGGACGCCGAGGGCATGTCGATCCCGTGGTCTCCGCCCGAGTCCTTCGCGGACCCGCCGCGCAGCTAGGTGGGCTCGGACGTGTGGGCGCTCGGCGCCACGATCTACTCGCTCCTCGCGGGGAGGTCGCCGTTCGAGGTGCCCGGCGGGCGCAACGGTGCGGCGGACCTCATCGCGCGCATCGAGCGCAACCCCGTGCCGCCCACGGGCCGCTCCGACGTGCCCGCGTCGCTCGAGAAGGTCCTCGCGACCTCGATGGCGAAGGACCCGCTCGCCCGTTACCCGTCCGCGCTCGCGCTCGCCCGCGCGTGGCAGCAGGTCCAGGTCGAGCTGTCGCACGTGATGACGCCCGTGGACGTGCTCGACGACTCGGTGGGCGTGGTCCCGCTCGAGGACGACGACGAGCCCGGCACGCGCGTGCGCCGCGTGACGTCGATCGACCCGACGGCCGCGCCCGAGGCCCACGACGTCGCGAGCAGCGGCGCGACGGGTCCCACCCAGCCGGGCCCCACGCTCCCCGGCGCCACCCTGCACCGCGCCCCCGTGACGGGCGCCCCGCCCGGGAGCGCACCCCCGCCGGGCGAGGTGGCCGAGCACACGATGCTGCGCGGCGAGCCGCGCGACGTCCCGGCGTTCGCGCTCGAGACGGTCGAGGAGACGGTGCTGCGGTCGCCGAGCGCGCCGGGGCACACGGCAGCGGCGCAGGCCACAGCAGGGCAGGGGACAGCGGGCCAAGGAACGGGGCCGACGACGGCGGGGCACACGGCAGCGGTCGGTCATGGTGCCGAGTCGCCGGGAGGTCCGTCGTCGGACACCCCGACCCGGAAGGTGTGGCCCGCCGTCCTGGGCGGTGTCGCCCTCCTGGCCGTCGCGGGGACGGTCCTCGCGTTCACGCTCGGCGGCGGTGCGCCGGACCCCGAGCCGCAGACGCCGAGCCCGACGGCGAGCCCCGTGGACCCGGTCGAGACGCTGGTCCCGTCCCCGACGGACCTCGTGGGTGTGCTCGACGGCGAGACGGCCACGTTCACGTGGACCAACCCCGAGCCGCTCGAGGGCGACTCGTACCTGTGGCGCACCGTGACCGTGCTCGAGACGGGCGAGCTCGAGCGGCTCGCCGAACCGACCGTCGAGGTGCCCGCGCCGGGCGGCGCGCAGGTCTGCATCGAGGTGTCGTTGCGGCGCGACGAAGGGCGCACGTCGCCCACCGTGCGGGGGTGCACACCATGACGGGCGGCACGGCGCAGGTCGCGACCGGCTCGCGGCTCTCGCTCGACTACTGCGGCGAGTGGTTCCACGTCGAGGCGGGCGAGACGTTCACGGTGGGGCGCGAGGGCGACCTCCAGGTGGACGACAACCCCTTCCTGCACCGCCGCCTGCTCGTGTTCGAGGAGATCGACGGGCTGTGGTGGGTGGCGAACACGGGATCGCGGCTGTCCGCGACGGTGTGCGACGCCTCGACGGGTGCGCAGTCGTGGCTCCCGCCCGGCGCGCGGCTGCCGATCGTGTTCGCGGTCACCACGGTCGTGTTCACGGCCGGGCCCACGACGTACGAGCTGCTGGTGCACGTGGACCGGCCCACCTACACCGAGCCGCCGCGCGACCCCGTGGGCGGGGAGACCACCATCGGGACGGTCCAGCTCACCGTGTCGCAGCGCCAGCTCATCGTCTCCCTCGCGGAGCCCATGCTGCGCCGCGAGGGCAGCACCGTGAGCGAGATCCCCACCAACGCGGACGCCGCCGCGCGGCTCGGCTGGGCCATCACGCGCTTCAACCGCAAGCTCGACAACGTGTGCGACAAGCTCGACAAGCAAGGTGTCGCGGGGCTGCGCGGGGGGCCGGGCAAGCTCGCGAGCAACCGGCGCACGCGGCTCGTCGAGTACGCCGTGGGGTCGCGCCTCGTCACCCCGGAGGACCTCGTGCTGCTCGACCTGCCCGAGGGGGACCTGCCGTGAGCACCGCCGACGTCGTGACCGTGGTGGTCGCGGGGGTCGTCACCGCACTGGTGACGGCCCTCCTCCTCGCGCGCACCCGGCACGTGCCCACGAACCCCCGGCTGCCCGTGACCCTCGCGGTCGCGGTGGGCCTGTGCGCCCTCGTGGCCGTCCTCGCGGTGGCCCTCGTGCCCCTCGCGGGACAGGGTGACCCGCTCGGCACGGCGGGCGACCTGTTCTCCACGGCCGCGCGGACGCTCGTGCGACCCCTGACCATCGTGGTGGTGGTCCTCGCCGCGGACGTGGGCTTCTTCGCGGGCTGGCTGCGGTTGCGGCGCGAGAAGAGGTCAGACGCGTGAAGGTCAAGCTCGCCTACCGGCGCCAGGACGGCACGGAGTCCGACGTGATCGTCACGGCGGACGCCCGCTCGACCATCGCCGAGGTCGCCGCGACCATCGAGCGCGTCGACCCGATCGGCTTCGCACCCTCCCAGCGCAACGGCTCGCGCACCCTTGCCGCTCTCCTGCCCGGCCAGACCGACCCCGTGGTGCTCCCGCCCGACGCCCCGCTCGGTGAGGCGTGGATCGGGTCCGGCGCAGTGGTGCAGGTGGTCGACACGGCCGCGGCGTCGCGCTCGCGGATGCGATCCGGCCCGGTGCGCGCCGTCGTGCGCATCGTCGCGGGCCCGGGTGCCGGGCGCACCGAGGAGCTCCGCGCGGGTTCCTACGTGGTGGGCCGCGCGACGGACAGCGACCTCGTGCTCGAGGACGCCCTCGTCTCGAAGCGCCACGCGCGCATCGAGGTGGGCGCCGAGATCGAGGTGGTGGACCTCGGCTCGGCCAACGGGATCGAGGTGGACGGCACCCCCGTGCCGCGCCTGCACGTGGCCGAGCCCGTCCAGGTCACGCTCGGGGACACGGTGCTGCGCATCGAGCCGCGGGCCGTCGCGGGGGAGCTGTCCGGGGTGGTCGCGAAGGCCGGTCCCGTGCCGTTCGTGCGCTCCCCGCGCGTCGAGCCCCGCTACCAGGGCGTCGAGTTCGCGGCCCCGGACGTCCCGCGCGAGCAGGACAAGCCACCGTTCAACCCGTTCATGCTCGTGGCCCCCGTGCTCATGGGTGGCGGCATGTTCATGGTCACCGGCAACCCGATGTCGCTCATGTTCGTGTTCATGAGCCCGATCATGATGATGGGCAACTGGCTCAACCAGCGCCGCGGCTCGAAGTTCAAGCGCAAGCGGGCCGTCGCACGCTTCGAGGCTCTCCTCGAGGGGCTGCGCGACGAGCTCGCGAAGGAGAACGTGGTCGAGCGCCGGTCCCGGCTCCAGGAGTCCGTCGCGACCCCGCTCGCGCTCGCCGAGGCCCAGCGGCGCGGTCCGCTGCTGTGGACGCGGCGCCCCGAGCACTGGTCCTTCCTGAACGTGCGCTTCGGGATCGCGACGATGCCCACGCGGTGCACCATCACGCAGCCGAGTCGTGGCGAGCTGATCGTCGAGTACCAAGAGGCGCTCGACGAGCTGGTCGCGAAGCACCGCGACGTCGAGGGCGTGCCCGTCATCGAGAACCTGCACGACGCCGGGTCCATCGGGCTCGCGGGCCCGCCCGCGGACGTCGAGGGCTCGCTCAACGGGCTGCTCGTCCAGCTCACGGCCCTGCACTCGCCCGCCGAGCTCGTCACGTGCGCGCTCGTGCCGCCCACGTGGAGCGAGAAGCTCCAGTGGCTCAAGTGGCTCCCGCACTCCTCCTCCGCGCACAGCCCGCTCGAGGGCTCGCACCTCGCCGACTCGTCGTCGAGCGCGAGCGTGCTGCTCGCCCAGCTCGAGGAGCTCGTGGCGGCGCGGCTCCAGCGAGCCAACCAGCGCGGCGCGGTGAAGTCGGACGACGGCGCGCTCGACCGTGGGGCCACCGTGGGGGTGCGGGACCTCACGGGGACGCAGTCGCCCATCCCCGCCGTCGTCGTGGTCGTGGCCGTGGGCGTGGACGTCGACACGGCGCGCCTCGCGCAGCTCTCCGAGCTGGGCCCGGACGCGGGCGTGTTCCCCGTGTGGGTCGCGCGCGAGGTGCCCGAGCTGCCCGCCGCGTGCCGCACGTTCATCGCGTTCGACGAGGCCGGGGCGGCGTCCGTGAGCTACGTGCGCCTGGGTCGCGTGGTGCACGCCGTCGGCGTCGAACGCGTCGAGGCCGACGCCGCGCTCTCGTACGGGCGGCGCATGTCGCCCGTGTTCGACGCGGGCGCCGTGGTCGAGGACTCCTCGGACCTGCCGCGCTCGATCTCGCTCGTCTCGCTGCTCGGTGCGGACATGTTCGAGGACCCGGCCACCGTGGTGGACCGTTGGCGCGAGAACTCCTCGCTCGTGGCGCCGCTCGCGCCGGGCGAGGTCCCGAAGGGTCGGCGCAAGGCGGGTCCGTTGCGGGCGATCGTGGGCTCGGCCGGCGTCGACCCCCTCCACCTCGACCTGCGCTCGCAAGGCCCGCACGCCCTCGTGGGCGGCACCACCGGCGCGGGCAAGTCCGAGTTCCTCCAGGCGTGGGTGCTCGGGCTCGCCGCGGAGTACTCCCCGCAGCGCGTGACGTTCCTGTTCGTGGACTACAAGGGCGGCTCGGCGTTCGCGGACTGCGTCCAGCTGCCGCACTGCGTGGGCCTCGTCACGGACCTGTCCCCGCACCTCGTGCGCCGCGCCCTGACGTCCCTGCGCGCCGAGCTGCACTACCGCGAGCGGCTGTTCAACCGGAAGAAGGCCAAGGACCTCCTCGAGCTCGAGAAGCGCGGCGACCCCGACGCGCCGCCCGCGCTCGTGCTCGTGTTCGACGAGTTCGCGGCCCTCGTGGGGGACGTGCCCGAGTTCGTGGACGGCGTGGTGGACATCGCCCAGCGTGGCCGCTCGCTCGGCATCCACCTCGTCATGGCCACGCAGCGCCCCGCGGGCGTCATCAAGGACAACCTGCGCGCCAACACGAACCTGCGCGTCGCGCTGCGCATGGCGGACGAGTCCGACTCGAGCGACGTGATCGGCGTGCCCGACGCCGCGACCTTCGACCCGTCCATCCCCGGACGCGGCGTCGTGAAGTCCGGCCCCGGGCGGCTGCACCCGTTCCAGTCCGCGTACGCGGGCGGGTGGACCACGGCCGAGCCGAAGAGCGCGGGCGTCGAGGTGGCGCACCTGCGCTTCGGGGCGGAGGTGCGGTGGGAAGAGCCCGCCGACGACGACGCCCCCGCGGCGCACGAGGAAGACCTGGGGCCCACCGACCAGCAGCGGCTCGTGCGGACCGTCCGGCTCGCCGCACGCCAGGCGGGCCTCGCGCCCGCGCGGCGACCGTGGCTCGCCGAGCTGGCTCCGGTGTACGACCTCACGAAGCTGCGCCAGCGCACCGACGCCGAGCTCGTGATCGGCGTGAGCGACCGCCCCGAGCACCAGGAGCAGGTGCCCGTCTACTTCCGCCCGGACACCGACGGGCACCTCGCCGTGTACGGCACCGGCGGGGCGGGCAAGTCCGTGACGCTGCGCACCCTCGCGGCGGCCGCGGGGATCACCCCGCGCGGCGGTCCCGTGCACGTGTACGGCCTCGACTTCGCGGCCGGCGGGCTGCGCATGCTCGACGAGCTGCCCCACGTGGGCGCCGTGATCCCGGGCGACGACACGGACCGTGTGGTGCGGCTGTTCCGCATGCTGCGCGAAGAGCTCGACCGGCGCGCCCCGCTCTTCGCGGAGGCCTCCGCCGCGAGCATCACCGAGTACCGCGCGCAGGCCGGGCAGCCGGACCTGCCGCGCATCCTCGTGCTCCTCGACGGCTACCCCGCCTTCCGCGACGACTTCGAGGTGGGTCCCGGCCGGTCCCAGTGGTACGACGTGTTCCGCGACGTGCTCGCCGAGGGCCGCCAGCTCGGGATCCACGTCGCGCTCTCCGCGGACCGCCCCGGGTCCGTCGCGACGTCCGTGCGGGCCGCCGTCCAGCGCAACGTGATCCTGCGCCTCGCGGACGACTCGTACCGCATCCTCGACGAGCCCGACGACGTGCTGACCTCGACCTCGCCCCCCGGGCGGGCCGTCATGGGTGGGCTCGAGACCCAGGTGGCCGTCGTCGGCGGGCTCGCGACCGTCGCTGAGCAGGCCGTCGCGACGCGCGAGCTCGGCGCCGCGATGCTGCGTGCCGGGGTGCGCCCCGCCGCCGCGATCGGCACCCTGCCCGCCGAGTACCCGGCCTCGCAGCTGCCTGACTCCGTGGGCGGCCTGCCCGTGCTGGGCCTGTCCGACGTGGACCTCGGCCCCGTGGGCTTCGACCCCGACGGCGTGCTCCTCCTCGCCGGGCCTCCCGGCTCCGGTCGCACGAACGCCGCCGCCGCGCTCGCCCTCGCGCTGCGCCGCGCCGGGGACGACGTGCGCTGCTACCTCGTGGCGGACGCCCGGTCCGCGCTCGCGGCGGCGGGCGGCTGGACGGACGTCGCCTCGACCCCCGAGCAGATCGCGACCCTCGCGCAGAACCTGCTCGCGGCCGTCGAGGACGAGGAGACCGAGGGCCGGATCGTCGTCGTGGTCGAGAACATCAACGACTACCTCCAGGGCCCCGCGGACAAGCCCCTCGTGGACCTCATCAAGGCCGTCAAGCGCTCGACCCACACCCTCGTGGCGGACGCGGACACGGCCTCGTGGGGACCCACGTGGCCGCTGCTCGGCGAGGTCAAGGCGGCCCGGCGCGGCCTGCTGCTCCAGCCCGACGCGAGCGAGGGGGAGATCCTGCTCAAGACGGCCCTGCCGCGCGTGCAGCGCTCCGAGCTGCCCCCCGGCCGCGGCTTCTTCGTCGCGCGCGGCAAGTTCGTGCGCGTCCAGCTCCCGTGGGTCCTCGGTGAGGGCGCATGAGAGGGGTTGTCCCCATGGGGAGTGCTCCCCATCGCGTGAACCGGACAACCCGACCTAGATTGGAATCATCAACCCGGCCAAGGGGTCGGACCACACACCCGAAGGGGAGCCCTCATGGCTAACGTGAACGTCACCTATGACGAGATGAACTCTGCTGCTGGCCGTCTGCGCACGGGTCAGCAGACCCTCACCGACACGCTCACCGACCTCAAGCGTCAGGTCGACGAGCTCGTCGCCGCGGGCTTCGTGACGGACCAGGCGTCCGGCGCGTTCCAGACCACGTACGAGCAGTTCACGACGTCCT
>JAAYZM010000124.1 GCA_012514835.1 Actinomycetales bacterium | reverse complement strand
GCGAGCTACATCGCCGCGTCACCTACCGACGCGTCCCACGATCACAGACCCGACTCGCACGCGAGAGTGCGAAGCGCGCCCGGCTGCTCGCCGACGTGCGCGCAGACACCGCCGCACGCAAGGCAGGACGCGAGGCGCGAGGGAAGGCGGGATGAAGCCTGGTACTCGAGTCTGCTCCGAGGTCGCGGCGCTACTGACCCATGGTGCCGCGGGCGGTGCTGCCGCCGGAGTGCTGTGGCACGAAGGCTCGGACGCGGTGGATCGTGGCCGACCTGGGGTAGTCCCGAGGGTCGGGGCTGGGACCTCGCTCCAGCTCGAAGAGGCTCAGCATGAGCTGGAGCGGGTAGTCGAGAACCTGGTGGGTCGAGAAGACTTCGTCGTCGTCGACGGTGACGCACACTCCACCTCTGCCCCACTCGGCGGCGTAGACGTGCGGTTGGCACGCGTCGATCTCGAGCGGGATCTCGTGCATCGAGGTCACCAGGCGGTCGTCGTGGTGCGCCTTGACACCCGTGAGGACGGTGCACGTGCGAGGCTCGATGCGGTCGGCAAACAGCTCGACGAGGCAGATCTCGCCCGCGTCACGCGGGTCGGCATCCTCGACGCCCACGAGCCACAGGCCGAGCATGCAGCCCGGAGCGCGAGTCGCGCTCGCCGTCACCTCGACCCGACCGCCAACGAGAGTCAGCAGGTGCCGCGTCGGGGTGGCTGTCCGGACGAGCAGACCGTCGGCCCGGTGCCGGTGCGTCCCGCGAGAGCTCCCGAGCTGACCCGAGAAGGTCGCGGTCTGGAGGTTGCTGACGCGCAGAGGTCCGTCCTCGTCCCGCCACGGCGCCTGGTCGTGCTCGATGCGCAGCTCGAGCCCGACGTTGGTCAGTCGGAATCGCGCTCGCGAACGCTCCGGCGTGGTCCAGTGCGGCAGGTAGTGCGGGACCCATCGGTCCGGATCGAGGCCAAGGAACCGCTCGTCCAGGACGAGCCGAAGTTCCTCGCCACGTGGGGGCGCCTCCCGGGGCCTCTCGATCATTCCGCCAGTGTGCGGCAGGGGGAGGTTGCGCGCACCACGCTCTCGACGGCAGGGCGCGTCCACCGGTCGGTGGACGCGAGGTTGAGCCGCACGGTGGTGGTGGGTGCGGACCTCCACGCGGCAGGCTGATCCCATGACATCGACAGCGATCCGCGTGGCGGGTCTCCACAAGCGGTACGGCGAGAAGCAGGCCGTCGCCGGGCTCGACCTCGAGGTGCGCACCGGGGAGATCTTCTCGGTGCTCGGCCCCAACGGTGCGGGCAAGACCACCACGGTCGAGATCCTCGAAGGGTTCCGCAAGCGAGACAGCGGAGAGGTCCAGGTGCTCGGCACCGACCCCCAGCGCGGCGACCGGCACTGGCGCGCTCGCCTCGGGATCGTGCTGCAGAGCTCAGAGGACCGGCCCGAGCTCACGGTCCGCGAGCAGGTCCATCACGCCGCGAAGTTCTACCCGCGCCCGCGAGACCCCGACGAGGTCATCGCCGTCGTCGGGCTCGAGGAGAAGGCCGCGACGCGCTCGCGCCAGCTCTCCGGGGGCCAGCGCCGTCGCCTCGACGTCGCGCTCGGGGTGATCGGGTCGCCCGAGCTGCTCTTCCTCGACGAACCCACCACGGGCTTCGACCCCGAGGCACGCCGCTCGTTCTGGGAGCTCATCCGCTCGCTGCGTGACAGCGGGACCACGATCCTGCTGACAACCCACTACCTCGACGAGGCGGAAGCCCTCGCGGACCGGTGCGCCGTCGTCTCGTCCGGCCGGGTCGTCGCGCTCGACACCCCGAAGAACCTCGGCGGCCGCGCCACGCGCGTGGCCAGGGTCCGTTGGCTCGAGGACGGCGTGCCCCACGAGGTCGAGAGCGAGTCCCCCACCGCCTACGTGACCGAGCTCGCCGCGCGGTTCGACGGCGAGATCCCCGGGTTGCAGGTGCTGCGCCCCACCCTCGAGGACGTCTACCTGTCCCTGATCGGCTCAAAGGACGAGCGATGACCACCACAGAGTCGAAGACACCCGACCTGACCACCGCCCCGCCGCGCCTCCCCGGGGCGCTGCGCCTCGGGCTCGACCGCACGGTGATCGAGCTCAAGACCTTCTTCCGCGAGCGCGACGCCGTCATCTTCATCTTCGCCTACCCCGTGATCATGCTCGGCATCTTCGCGACGGTGTTCGGGGACCAGACGATCGACTTCGGCACCGGGACCGAGCTCGACTTCGCGGCCTACTTCCTTCCCGGGATGGTCGCGACGGGCCTGCTGCTCACGAGCTTCCAGAACCTCGCGATCTCGATCTCCGCCGAGCGCGACGACGGATCCCTCAAGCGACTGCGCGGCACCCCGATGCCGCCCGCGGCGTACTTCCTCGGCAAGGTCGGCTCGGTGCTCGTCACGAGCCTCGTGCAGATGATCCTGCTGTTCGCCGTCGCGCGGTTCGTGTTCGACATCGCGATGCCAGGCGCGGACGGGTGGACCACGTTCGCGTGGGTCTTCCTGCTCGGCACGGCGTCAGGCGCTGTGTGCGGCGTCGCGTTCAGCTCCTTGCCGCGCTCGGGCAGGTCCTCGAGTGCCGTCGTGACCCCCGTGGTGCTCGTGCTGCAGTTCATCTCCGGGGTGTTCTTCACGTTCCCGAGCCTCCCGGACTGGATGCAGCAGGTCGCGGCGCTCTTCCCGCTGAAGTGGATGGCGCAAGGCATGCGGGCGGCGTTCCTCCCGGACGCGGCGAAGGCAGCCGAACCGGCGGGGACGTGGGAGCTGCCCATGGTCGCGGCCGTGCTCGCGGCCTACCTCGTGGTGGGTCTCGTGCTGGGCGTCAAGACCTTCCGGTGGCGGCGGCGTTACGACGGCTGACCAGGTCCCCCGCGCGGACTTCTGGCGCAAGACTGTTCGCGCATGGACCATCGCGTTCGCCGTGGGGATCACGTTCACCGGCGTCATCCTGGGCCTCGACACCTCGGGTGCGATGCTCGCGCGAGGGCTCGCGCTCCTCGCCGTGCTCGCGGCCGCGTACGCGGCACTGGGCTGGCCCGCAGCCCGCACCGGGTCGGCGCGGCTCGCGCACGCCTACCTCGTGGTGCTGTGCCTCGTCACGGCAGCCTCGGCAGCCAACGCCCCGATCAGCGTGATCCTGCTCTTCGTCGCGTTCAGCCAGATCTGGTTCTTCGGACCGTCGCGGACCGTCGGGGTGATCTACTCGCTCGCACTGTCGGTGCTCGTGTTCGGCGGCCTCGCGTGGGTCGCGGGACTCACCGCGACCGACATCCGCGACGCGGCAGTGCAAGCAGGCTTCGCGGCGGGGTTCGCGATCCTGCTGGGCCTGTGGATCACGTACATCGCCGAGCAGTCCGAGGTGCGCGGCGAACTGCTCGACGAGCTGCGTGCGACGCGTGACGAGCTCGCCCGCACGAGCCACGACTCGGGTGTCATGGCCGAGCGCGAGCGCATGGCCGGCGAGATCCACGACACGCTCGCGCAAGGGTTCGCGAGCATCGTGATGCTCACGCAGACGGCCCAGGCCGAGCTCGCCCGCGACGAGGCGGACCGGGCGGCCGGCCGGCTCGAGCTCATCGAGGCGACGGCGCGCGAGAACCTCGCCGAAGCGCGCGCCCTCGTCGCCGCGTTCGCTCCCGTGGGGCTGAGCGGGGCGACGCTCGTCGAGGCGCTCGAGCGGCTCGCCGCACGCTTCACCACCGAGACGGGCGTCGAGGTCGTCGTCCAGCTGCCCCCCGAGACGACGGCGCTGAGCCGCGAGCACGAGGTGGTCATCCTACGCGTCGCCCAGGAGGCGCTCACGAACGTGCGCAGGCACGCCGACGCGGGTGCGGCGCGCGTCGGGCTCACGGTGTCCGACGACGGCGCCGCCGTGCTCGAGGTCCTCGATGACGGACGCGGCATCGACCCCGCGCGGGCCGAGGGCTTCGGGCTGCGTGGCATGCGCGAGAGGGTGACCGCGACAGGTGGCACCCTCGAGGTGGACGCCCCCGCGACCGGGGGCACGCTCGTGCGCGTCAGGCTCGGGCACGCACCGACCACGGAGGCATCGCCATGATCAGGGTCCTCGTGGTGGACGACCACCCGGTGGTGCGCGCGGGGCTCGTCGGCCTGCTCGGTGGCGAGGGGGACGTCGTCGTCGTCGGAGAAGCGGGTGACGGTGCGGAGGCCGTGACCCTTGCCGCGCAGCTCGAGCCGGACGTGGTCCTCATGGACCTGCGCATGCCGCAGCTCGACGGCGCCGGGGCCACCGCGCAGATCGTGCGCGCCCGGGCGGCGACGCGCGTGGTGGTGCTGACCACGTTCGAGAACGACGCGGACATCCTGCGGGCCGTCGAGGCCGGGGCGAGCGGGTACCTGCTCAAGGACACCCCGCGCGACGAGCTGGTCGAGGCCGTCCGGGCGGCGGCCCGCGGCGAGACCGTCCTCGCGCCCGCCGTCGCACGGCGCCTCTTCACGCACGCACGTGACGGGGCGGAGCGGCCCACGGCGCGCGAGCTCGAGGTGCTGGCCGCCGTGGCGCGCGGGCTGTCCAACGCGCAGATCGGCGCGGAGCTATTCATCGCGGAAGCGACCGTGAAGACACACCTGCTGCGACTCTTCGCGAAGCTCGGGGTGGACGACCGCACGCGCGCGGTGACCGTCGCGATCGAACGGGGCTTCCTGCCCTCGCCGTGAGCTCCTGTCCCTGAGGCCAGCCCACGAACTCTCATCGCCTTCTCATGCCGCGTGGCACCCCGGGGCACCCACCAGCCCCGATACTCGAAGGATGGACTTCGCCCCCGCGCCACGACGGTGGCGAGCGAGCGTCCGGGCGCGCGTGCTCGGCGCGGTGCTGGGGCTCACGGCGCTCGGGATCCTCGTGGCGGGCGGCGCGGCCCACCTCGCGAACCGCGAGCGCGCCGACCGGACCGTCGAGGAGGTCCTCGCACGCTCCGTCGAGGAGTTCAACCGGCTCGCGACGGACGGCGAGGACCCCGAGACGGGCGAGCCGTTCGCGTCGGCGAGCCGTCTCGTCTACATCGCCTTGCAGCGCATGGTCCCCGCGTCGAACGAGGGCATGATCGGCTACGTCGACGGCAAGCACCGCTGGGACGCCCCCGTGACGGTCGCGGTGCGCCTCGAGGCGGACGCCGAGCTGGTCGCACACCTCGACGCGTACGTGGCGGACCCGACTGGCCGCAACCGGTCCCAGCGCATCACCACGGCCACCACCACCTGGGCGTACGCCGTGGTCCCCGTGTCCGGCGCCGAGCTCGCGACGCAGGACTCGGGGATGTTCGTGGCCGCCGTCGACGTGGACGCCGTCGTCGCCCCCGTGGTCGAGACGTTCCGCACCTTCGTGCTGTACGCGCTCGGGGTGCTCGTGCTCGTCGGGGTGGTGGGGTGGCTCGTCGCGGGGCGGCTGCTCGCGCCGCTCGCGTCCCTGCGCCGCACGGCGCAACGCATCTCCGACTCCGACCTCTCGGGGCGCATCGAGGACACGGGCGGGGACGACGACGTCTCGGAGCTCACCCACACCGTCAACGCGATGCTCGACCGGCTCGAGCAGGCGTTCTCCTCGCAGCGCGAGCTGCTCGACGACGTCTCCCACGAGCTGCGCACGCCACTGACCGTGCTGCGCGGGCACCTCGAGCTCATGGACGCGACCGACGCGGGTGACGTCACCGCGACGCGCGAGCTGGCCCTCGACGAGATCGATCGCATGGGGCGCCTCGTCGACGACCTCACGACCCTCGCGAAGGCGCAGCGGCCCGACTTCGTCATGCCCACCGAGGAGGACCTCGGCCTGCTCACCGACGACGTGTTCGACAAGGCCCGAAGCCTCGGACCGCGCGCGTGGTCCCTCGTGGCGCGCGCCGACGCCGAGGGCGAGGTGGACCGCCAGCGCATCACGCAGGCGTGGCTGCAGCTCGCCGCGAACGCCGTGAAGTTCTCCGAGGAGGGCTCCGCGATCCGCCTGGGTTCGAGCGTGTCCGACGGCGTCTACCGGGCCTGGGTCACCGACGAGGGACAGGGCATCTCTCCCGAGGACCTCGCACGGATCTTCGACCGCTTCGAGCGCGCGAGCTCCGGGCAGATCGAGGGCTCAGGGCTCGGGCTCGCGATCGTGTCCGCGATCGCCGCGGCGCACGGGGGGCGCGTCGACGTGACCTCCGAGCTCGGTGCGGGCTCGACGTTCGCGATCGAGATTCCCGTGCACGTGGGGGATGCTGGGTCTCACGACGTCGAGGCTGGAGGTGCGCCGTGAGCCAGGTGCTCATCGCGGAGGACAACGAGGGCATCGCCTCGTTCGTGGCGAAGGGGCTCAAGGCGGCCGGGTACGCCCCCGTGGTGGTGGGCACGGCGCGCGAGGCGTGGGAGCACGCCCAAACGGGTGAGTTCGACCTGCTCATCCTCGACATCGGGCTGCCGGACGCGGACGGGTTCTCCGTGCTGCGCCGCCTGCGCGAGTCCCGCAACGCGATGCCCGTGATCGTCCTGACGGCGCGCTCCTCCGTGACCGACACGGTCGCCGCGCTCGAGGGCGGCGCTGACGACTACATGCCCAAGCCGTTCCGCTTCGAGGAGCTGCTCGCGCGCGTGCGGCTGCGCCTGCGCGCCGAGCCCGGGGCGACCTCCGGGGACGCCACGGTGCTGACCGCGGGCGAGCTCTCGCTCGACCTGCGCACCCGGCGCGCCCGCGTGGGAGAGCGCGAGGTGGACCTGTCCGCGCGCGAGTTCGCCCTCGCCGAGATGTTCTTGCGCAACCCCGGCAACGTGCTCTCCCGAGAGCAGCTGCTCTCGCGCGTGTGGGGCATGGACTTCGACCCGGGCTCCAACGTGGTGGACGTCTACGTGCGCTACCTGCGCAAGAAGCTCGGCGCGGACACGATCGAGACCGTCCGCGGGATGGGCTACCGCCTCTCCGCCTGAGCTGCCCGGGCACGGCGAAGCGGCGGCCTCCGGGGGAGACCGCCGCTTCGGGTGGTGCGGTGTTGCGTCGAGCCGTGGTGCCGGGGGGGTCAGTCAGCCGAGTTGGCCGACGGCGCGGACTGCGGGCTCTGCGGCGAGTTGGGGCTCGCCGGGGACTTCGGCGAGGCCGGGGACTTCGGGCTGGCCGGCGACTTCGGGGAGTTGGGGCTCACCGGGGACTTGGCCGACGCCGGGCTCTGGGGCGAGACCGGGCTCTGAGCGGAGACCGGCGACTTCGGGCTCACGGGCGACTGTGCGGAGACGGGGCTCTGCGCGGACACCGGGGACTGCGCCGAGACGGGCGACTGCGGCGTCACGGGCGACTGCGCCGTGATCGCGGACTGCACGGAGGCGATGCTCGCGGCCGTGATCGTGGTGATCGCGGAGGTGTTCTCGGTCGCGGTGGGCGACACGGACGTGCCCACGGCGGGCGACAGGGTGGTCTCGCCGTCGCGCTGCTCGTCGGCGACCTCGGGAGTGGCGAGGCTCGCGTCCGCGAGGGCAGCGCCACCGCCGACGGCGACGATCCCGAGCGATCCGGCGACGAGCCACGTGTTGCGGGTGCTGAGCTTCATCGTTCTGTCCTTCCGATCCTGACCACCTCGTGGCCGGGGCTTGCTTTCCTTGACACCTCTACTTCACCGGGGCGCCATGAGACGTCAAGGAGAGTCCGATGAGAGATCTCTCAGGTTCGAGACGCGCACGCCACGCACCTCCACGGATCGACCTTCGGGCACGGACAAGGCCCGCCGCGAGGGGGCGCAGCGGGCCTTGTGGTCCGGTGAGATCTGCCCGGGATGACCCGGGCCGGGTGGTGCTCAGTCGCCCGAGTCGGCCGAAGGAGGAGAGGCCGGGGAGATCGTCGAGGCGGGTGAGTTCGGCGACTTCGGGGAGGCAGGCGTCTTCGGGGAGACCGGCGACTTCGGCGAGACAGGGGTCTTCGCGGACACGGGCGACTGCGTCGAGACCGGCGTCTTGGCGGAAACCGTGGTCTGCGCGGAGACGGCCGACACGGCCGAGGCGGGCGACACGGTGGTGGTCGCCGACGTGTTCTGCGGCAGGGTGGGCGACGCGGCAGGGGTCGCGTTGTCCGACGGCGAGACGCTGGTGGTCGAGTCTCCGGGGCTCGAGCCGTCGAGCTGGACCGAGTTCCACTCGTTCCCGGTGCCGGCGTCGCGCGCGAACGGGCCCACGCCCACCGCGGCGCTGCCGCCGACGGCGATGACGCCGAGCGATCCGACCACGAGCCACGTGGTGCGGGTGTTGTCCTTCATCAGTGGTTCCTTCCTCGCGGCCCGCGAACCTCGCGCGCCGTGAACGTCCACCCGTACTCCATCGCGCGGGCATGAGACGTCAAGGAGAGGTTGATGAGAGTTCTCTCATCGAACACGTCCGGCGTAGACGCGCAGCACTCACGACTGCGCGTCGAGCCGCCCCTCCTGCGCGAGAGCGAGGTTGTGCGCCGTCTGCTCGGCGAGCCGCGGCGCCCCGACGATCTCCCAGAGCTTGCGCAGCGCCGCGTCCCCGAGCCACGCCTCGGCCCGCTCGAGCCGCGAGCGCGCCTCGGCCTTGGTGCGCGCCCCCGCGACGAGGGACAGCACGACGCCCGCCGTGCGGACGCGCAGTGCGACGGGGTCCACCACCTGGTCAAAGGCGGCGAGCCAGCGCTCCACCGTCGCGGGCACGTGCGGGTACACGCTCGGCGCGAGGGCTGGCAGCACGTCGAGATGACCGAGCAGGCACGCGAGGTCGTCGACGCGCGACCCGGGACCGGCCGTGTCGACGTCGAGCAGCCCGACGACCTCGCCGTCGGACACGAACAGCTGTGCCTCGTAGAAGTCGCCGTGCGTGGGGACCACGGGTCCCATGCGGGCGACCTCGCTGCCCGTCTGGACGCGCGCGACGGCGGCGGCGATGCGCTGCGCCTCCTCGGGGAGCGCGGCCTGCGCGGCCTGCCCGTGGTGGGCGATCCGGTCCGACCACGCGGGGCGACGCTTGAGGTCGAGGAGCGTGTCGGGGAGCCGTTCGAGCACCTCGACGAGGCGCATCGGGTCGAGGTCCGCCGCGCCGTCGGCCGCGAGCGCCGAGGCGAGCGGCGTGCCCCCGAGCTCGTTGAGCACCACGAGGCCGTCCGGGTGGGCGAACAGCACGCGCGGGGTGGGCAGTCCGGCCTCGGCGAGGAGCGCGTGCCGTGAGGAGATCGCCTCGACCTGGTCGGGGCGCAGCACCTTGAGGTACCAGGTCTCACCCCCGGAACGCACGCGCAGGACGGCACGTCGCGTGGGGCGGTACGCGAGGAGCTCGACGTCGGCCCCTTGCGGCGAGACGGCGAACCCCGCCCCCGCGAGCATCGCGGACACCTGCGCGGGATCGCACGCGAGCTCGAGCGCGGGCAGCTCGGGGTCGAGCGGGTGGCGCCACGCGAACACCTTGGTGCGGCCGTCGTCGAGCGCGACGGCCCGGCCCGCCTCCACCACTTCGTGGGACAGCTTCGCGGTGCTCAGCAGCAGGTAGTCCGAGCGCGAGACGCCGAGCGCCTCGTAGGTCACGGTGTATCCGACGGTCACGCCCGCACCGGGGCGGTGGTGCAGCTCGTGGACCTCCCACTCGGTCAGCCGCGCGCCGTCCCGCGCGAGGGCCGCACGCAGCAGGTCGCGCGCCGCGGGGCCCGTCAGGAGGGCGAGCGCCGCACGCTCTTGGGCCGCGACGGACTCGGGCGCGCCGCCGCTCACGTGCGCGCTCGCGGGCACGGCGACGCCCTCGTGCGGGGCGGGGACCGGGCGATTCATCCGGTAAGCACATCACGTCCGCGGCGTTCGTGCGTGCGATGTCCGGGTGAGATGGCCCGCCTCCTGGCAGACTCGCGGCGTGCGCGACCTGTCCCTGCTTCCCAAGGCGCACCTGCACCTGCACTTCACCGGGTCGATGCGGCCCACCACCCTCGCGGAGCTCGCCGAGGGGCACGGCATCCGCTTGCCTGCGGCGCTGCGGGCCGACGACGACGGCGCCCTCGACCCCCTGCGCCTGCCCGCCGACGAGCGCGGGTGGTTCCGGTTCCAGCGGCTCTACGACGCGGCGCGTGCGTGCGTGCGCTCCGAGGCGGACATGCGGCGGATCGTCGCGGAAGCGGCCGAGGACGACGCGGCCGAGGGGTCGGGGCGGCTCGAGATCCAGGTGGACCCCACGTCCTACGCGCCCTTCGTGGGGGGCATCACGCCCGCGATCGAGATCGTGCTCGACGAGGCGCGGTCCGCGAGCGCGCGCACGGGCACCGAGGTGGGCGTCGTCGTCGCCGCGTCCCGGATGCGCCACCCGCTCGAGGCGCGCACCCTCGCCCGCCTCGCGGCGCGCTACGCCGGGGACGGGCCGGGTGAGGTGGTGGGCTTCGGGCTGAGCAACGACGAGCGGCGCGGGGACACGGGCGAGTTCGCGGCCGCGTTCCGGATCGCGCGGCGGGCCGGTCTCGCTGCCGTGCCGCACGGGGGCGAGCTGCTCGGGCCGGACCACGTCCACGAGCTCGTGGGGGCGCTCGCGCCGGACCGGCTCGGGCACGGGGTACGGTCCGTCGAGGACCCGGACGTGCTCGCGCGCGTGGTCGACGCGGGGATCGCACTCGAGGTGTGCCCCGCGTCGAACGTCTCGCTCGGGGTGTACCGTGCCGCCGACGACGTGCCCCTGGGCGCGCTGGTCTCCGCGGGGGCGCGCGTTGCCCTGGGTGCCGATGACCCGCTCCTGTTCGGCTCGCGGCTCGTGGATCAGTACGCGACGGCGCGGACGGTGCACGGGTTCTCCGACGACGCGCTCGCGGGCCTCGCCCGCTCGTCGATCGAGGCGAGCCTCGCCCCGGACGCGACGAAGTCCCGCCTCCTGGCGGGGGTCGAGGCCTGGCTCGCGGAGAGCTAGAGGGTGGGGCCGGGGACGACGACGGGTTCCGGGGTGAGCGTGACCCCGAAGCGGGACCGGACCTGGTCGCGGACCTCGCGGGCGAGCGCGAGGAGGTCATCAGCGCTCGCGTCCCCGCGGTTGGTCAGGGCGAGGGTGTGCTTGGTGGACAGGGCCGCCGGGCCGGGCATGCCGTGCCCCTTGGTGAAGCCGGACTGCTCGATGAGCCACGCCGCGCTCACCTTGGTCAGACCGGGCCCCGCGGACCAGCGGGGCGCCTCGGCGGGGACGCCCGTGAGCTCCTCGGCGGGCAGGACGGGGTTGGTGAAGAACGAGCCCGCGCTCCATGTGTCGTGGTCCTCGGCGTCGAGCACCATGCCCTTGCCGCGCCGCAGCTCGAGCACGGCCTCGCGCACCTCGGCGAGCGGGACGCGCGCTCCGACTTCGACACCAAGGCGCGCGGCGAGCTCGCCGTACGCGATCGGCGCGGACAGGTCGCCCCAGCGCAGCTGATAGGTGACGTCGAGCACGACGTAGCGCGGGGTCGGGTGCCACGCCTCGGCGTCGGACGTGGGGCGCATCGAGCGCTTGAGGATGCTCGTGCGGTAACCGAAGCCGAGGTCCGCGAGCGCGAGCGTGCGGACCTTGGCGCGCGCCCGGTCCCACACGCGCACCGTCGCGATGGTCTGCGCGACCTCCTGGCCGTACGCCCCGACGTTCTGCACGGGCGTGGCCCCCGCGCTGCCCGGGATGCCCGAGAGCGCCTCGAGGCCCACCCAGCGGTTCGCGATCGCGAGCTGGACCACGTCGTCCCACACGGCTCCCGCCGCGACAGTGAGCGACGTCCCCGCGCACGCCGAGACGTCGGGCGTCTCGAGGTCCGTGCGAGCGTCGCGCAGCACCAGACCGGGGAAGCCCTCGTCGCCCACGAGGAGGTTGGAGCCGCCACCGATCACGAGCAAGGGCTCGCCGTCGGCGTCCGCCCCCTGCACGGCCTCGATGATCTCGGCCTCGCTCTTCGCCTCGACGTAGCGGCCCGCGGGCCCGCCGACCCGCAGGGTCGTGAGGTCAGCCAGGCGCGTCGTCATGCCTCCAGGCTAGTCGGCGCGGCGGGCTCGTCCGCCGACTGACCGCCGTCGGCCCCCTGTTCAGCGTCCCCGCCCTGCGCGGAGGTCGCGACGGGACGGGCGATGCCCGCGACGAGGAGCGAGATCACGGCGGGGACGGCGATCGCGAGCATCGCGGTGCGGTAGCCCACGGCGTCCGCGAGGAAGCCGAGCACGGGCGGGCCCACGAGGAAGGCCGAGTAGCCGATGGTCGCGACCACGGGCACGCGCATCGCGGCGTGGGCCGGGTCGTCCGCCGCCGCGGAGATGCCCACGGGGAAGCCGACGGCCGCGCCGAGGCCCCACAGGACCGCCCCGACCGCGGTGAGGGCGAGGCTCGCTGGCAGCGCGAAGAACAGCAGGCCGACGATCGCGAGGGTGGCTGACGCCCGCAGCACCACGACCCGGCCGAAGCGGTCGAGCACGGCCCCGCCGAGGAGCCGCCCCACCGTCATCGCGGCGACGAACACGCCGAAGAACACCGCGCCGGTCGCGTTGGACACGTCGAAGCCGTCCACCACGGCGAGCGCCATCCAGTCGTTCGCCGCGCCCTCCGTGATGGCCGCGGCGAGGACCACGAGCCCGAGCAGCAGCGTGCGCGGCTCGCCCCACGCGCGCGCGGCGCGGCCGGCGTTCTCGCGACGGGCGGGCTTCTGGGCGGCGTCGGCCACGGTCTCGTGCGGCAAGAACGCGCGCGTCGCGAGCAGCACGGCCACGAGGGACGGCACGAGCACGATGAGGAAGTGGGTGACGAGCGGCAGCTCCGCCCACGCGGCGAGGGCACCCGTGCCCGCGCCCGTGACGGTGCCGAGCGAGAAGCCGGCGTGCAGCCGCGGGAGGATCGTCACGCCGCGGCGACGCTCGACCACGGTGCCCTCGAGGTTCATCGCCGAGTCCCACACGGACGTGCCCACGCAGAACACGAACATGCTCGCCGCGACCAGGACGGGCATCCCCGCCTGCACCATCGCGGCCGCGAGCACGAGGCCCGCGACGTTGATGACGGCGAAGGTCCGCACCGTGCTCGCGGCGCCGAGCCGCTGCACGATCAGCCCCGAGAGCGGCAGCGCGATGAGCGAGCCCATCGAGCCGACCAGCAAGAGCAGGCCCATCTGCTGCGGGGTCATCCCGAGCCCGTCACGCACCGACGGCACGCGCGCGGCGAAGTTGGCGAAGTGGAACCCGTTGAGCGCGAAGATCAGGAAGACGGCGCGCTCGGCCCGCCGCAGGGCGGGGTGGGCGAGGACGAGGGGATCGTGGGACACGCGGGGGGCCTATCGGGTCGAGGAGGGCCGGGAGGGCGACGCCTCCAGGATGACGGTTTCGGGGTCGGTCGCGCTCGGAGCGGGAAGGCTCGGGGCGGGAAGGTCCGGGGAGTCCGTGTCCGACGACGGCGAGCCGGGCTCGGCGGGCACGTCCTCGCGCCGCGCCTGGTGGGCGAGCAGGATCGACAGCAGCAGGCCCGCCGCGATGATGCCGAGCGCCTGGCGGATGCCGATCACCTCGCCGAGCGCGCCGATCGCGGGCGGGGCGCACAGGCGAGCGACGGACGCGAACGCCGTGACCACGGAGACGCGGGCGGCCGCGCGGACGGGATCGTCGGAGGCCGCGGCGAGCGTGATCGGGTACGCGAGCGCGGCGCCGATCCCCCACAGCGACACCCCGGCGACGGCGAGCGGGAACGAGGGGGCGAGGACGAACAGCAGCAGACCCGTGAGCGCCGCGATGCCCGAGCCGCGCAGGACGGCGACCCGACCGAAGCGGTCGAGCAGTCGCGTGCCGAGGAGCCGCACCACGGTCATCGACGCCGTGAACACGGTCAGGACGGTGGCACCCACGGCCTCGAGAGTGCCGAAGCCGTCCACCACGGCGAGCGGGATCCACTGGTTCGCCGAGCCCTCGGACAGCGCGGCGGCGAGCACCACGAGGCCCAGCAGGATGGTGCGCTTCTCGGTCCACACGGTCAGCGAGGAGCGGGCAGCGGAGCTCGCTCGGGGCGCACGTGGGGATCGCGCGGGCCGTGCGGTCCCGCCCGTGGGCCCGCCGTCGGCGGCGCTCTCCCTGAAGTCCGCGGCGACCTCCTCGAGCGAGACCCTCTCGAGGCGCGTGTCGTGGACGATCCCCCGCACGCACACGAGCTGGACCGTGGCACCGAGCACGGCGGCGAACACGAACTGGGCGAAGACGGAGACGCCGAGGTAGCTCGCGCCCGCGCCGAAGCCCGCGCCCACCACGGCGCCCACGGAGAACAGGGCGTGGAACTGGGGCATGATGCTGCGCCCGAGCCGCCGCTCGACGCCGGCCGCCTCGACGTTGATCGTGACGTTCACGGGCGCGAACGCGACGCCCTGGAGCATCACGCCGAGCACGAGCAGCCCCACGGACCCCACCACGGTGGACAGGCCGATCGCGAGGTAGCCGAACGCCTGGACCACGGCCGAGACGCGCATGACGGCGGTGCCGCCGAAGCGCGCGTTGACGTACCCGGCCGTCAGCGTGGCGCCGAGCGTGCCGAGGGACGCCGCGAGCAGGACGGTGCCGAGGGCGCTCGGGGTCAGGTCGAGGGCGTCGCGCACCGAGGGGACACGAGAGAGCCAGCCCGACAGGAGGAAGCCGAGGAGCGTGAAGACGACGAGCAGGAGCACGCGGGCGCGCTGCGGGGAAGGTGCGGGGTGCACAAAGATCTACCAGGGGACGCGACGAGTATCGAATCGATTTGATCCAACCGTACTAGTGTGGGTCCCGGAAAGATCGTCGTCAACTGGATACTCTCCCTGAGCCCGCACCGGCTCGACCAGGAAAGGACGGTGCCCCGTGGCCCGCCCTACTCTCGCGGACGTCGCCCGCAGCGCAGGCGTGTCGGTCTCGACCGCCTCGCTCGCCTTCTCCGGCGCCGGACCCATCGCCGAGCCCACGCGCGAGCGCGTCCTCGCCGCCGCGGCCGAGCTCGACTACGCCGGACCCAACCCGCTCGGTCGCCAGCTGCGGTCCGGGCGCTCCGGGATCGTGGGCGTCCTCCTGGGCGGTGTCCTGGGCAGGTCCTTCCGCGAACCCGTCGCCGTGCAGACCCTCGACGGCCTCGTGTCGACGCTCGCGGAGCTGGGCCTCGGCGTCCTGCTGCTGCCCGCCGGCCGCGGCACGGGCGCGCCTCCCCCGCCCACCGAGACCCGCACCGACGCCCCCGCGGCCGCCGCGGTCCCCAACCTCGCCGCGACGGCCGCGATGGACGTCGCCGTGCTCCTGTGGGGCGCCAACCCCGCCGACGAGGACCTCATCGCGCTCTCGCGCCGCGACGTGCCCGTCATCAACGTCGAAGGCCCCGCGATCGCCGGGAACGCGACCGTCTCGATCAACGACCGCGACGGCTTCGCCCAGCTCGGCGCGCACCTCGCGTCGCTCGGGCACACGCGCGTGGCCGCCGTGACGCTGCCCTTCGACCGCTCGCGCACGAGCGGGATCGCCGACGCCGAGCGGCTCGGCCAGATCAAGCTCGACATCGTGCGCCGCCGTCTCGAGGGCCTGCGCGAGGGCGGGGTGGACCCGGTCACGGTGTACGAGGTCGCCTACTCGCAGGTCGAGCAGGGCGTCGAGGCGGGCAAGACGCTCCTGAGCGGCCCCGACCGCCCCACCGCGATCGTTGCGCAGTCCGACGCGCTCGCCGCCGGGGTGGTCATCGCCGCGCGCGAGCTCGGGCTCGACGTGCCGGGCGACCTGTCCGTCACGGGCTTCGACGGGATCGACCTGCCGTGGCTCGGCGAGACCGTCCTGACCACGGTGGTCCAGCCCCTCGCCGAGAAGGGCGCGGCCGTAGGACGCATGGTCGAAGCCCTGCTCGCGGGGAGCGAGCCGGAGTCCGTCACCTTCGACGTCGAGCTGCGCATCGGGACGACGACGGCGCCGCCGCGCTGAGCGTCCTGCGTCGGGTCAGGCCTCGAGCCGCACGACGGCCTGGGCCTTCGCGAGGACGCGCTGCCCCTCGACCACGACCGTGAGGTCGATGCGCGCCGTGCCCGCGTCCGGGTCCAATGCCCCGACGGTCGCAGTGACCTCGGCGGTCGCAGCACCCGGGTCCGGGACGGGGACGGGACGGGCGAAGCGGGTCTGGTAGTCGACCACCGCTCCGGGGTTGCCCGCCCACTCGGTCACGACGCCCACGGCCGCGCCCATGGTCCACATCCCGTGCGCGATGACACCGGGCAGGCCCACCTCGCGCGCGAAGCGCTCGTTCCAGTGGATCGGGTTGAAGTCGCCGCTCGCGCCCGCGTAGCGGACCAGGCGGGCACGGTCGACCTCGAGGGTGCGGGTCGCCACGACGTCGCCGACGGCGAGCTCGCTCAGGCGCGGGTTCACGGGCGCGCTCATGCGTCCTGCCCACGGACGGCCAGCGTGGAGACGACGCTCGCCACGGGGGCGCCGTCGTCGTCGGAAAGCTCGACGCGCGTGGTGACCATGGCGAGCGGGCCGCGCTCGGTGACCGAGTCCACGAACAGCGTGGGCGTGAGCGTGTCCCCCGCGACGATCGGGCGGTGGTGCGTGAAGCGCTCGTCCGCGTGGACCACGCGCGAGAAGTCGATGCCCGCGTCCGGGTCCTGGATGTACACGCCCTCGGCGCGCTGGGCGATCACCACCGCGAACGTGGGCGGCGCCACGACGTCCGGGTAGCCCAAAGCCCGCGCCGCCGAAGGGTCGGTGTGCGCGGGGTGGGTGTTCGCCGTCGACTCCGCGAACTCGCGGATCTTCTCCGCCGAGACCTGATACACCTCGCCGGGCGGGTAGACCCGACCGGCGTAGCTCGTGTTGACCGCCATGGGCGCCGACGTTACCGCAGCGCCCGGCGGGCAGGTTAGCGGGTCTCGCGGTGCGGGGTGTGCTTGCCGCAGCGCGGGCAGAACTTCGCCAGCTCGAGGCGGTCAGGGTTGTTGCGACGGTTCTTCTTCGTGATGTAGTTGCGCTCCTTGCACTCCACGCACGCGAGAGTGATCTTGGGGCGGACATCCGCAGACTTGCTAGCCACGTTCCATCAACCTTTCGCGCCTTGCGGCGCCATTCGTCTTCCGTCCGTTGCCGCCGGCTGGCGACGGACCTGCACTGTTCGGTAGCGGGGGCGGGACTCGAACCCGCGACACCACGATTATGAGCCGTGTGCTCTAACCACCTGAGCTACCCCGCCTTACCAGGCCTCGGGCCGTGCACTGCTGCACGGCCCGGAGCCTGCTGCGAGCCCCGAAAGGGAATCGAACCCTTGACCTTCTCCTTACCATGGAGACGCTCTGCCGACTGAGCTATCGGGGCGGCCAGGACAGGGTACACGCGAAGCGGGCGGGCGCGAAAATCGTGCGCCCGCCCGCGTGCGAGACCCTAGCCGTTGTCGCGCGCGTCCTGGACGGACATCGCCGTCGCACCGAGCGCCATGCCGCCGTCCACCGCGAGCTCTGCGCCCGTGATGTCCGCCGCGTCGTCGCTCAGCAGGAACGCGACCGCCGAGGCGATCTCTTCCGGCTCGCCCACGCGCGGGATGGCCTGCATGCCCATGTGCTCGTCCTCGATGCCTGCGGCCATGGGCGTGCGGATCGCGCCCGGGTGCACCGAGTTGACCCGGATGCCCTGGTGGCCCAGGTCGAGCGCCGCCGACTTCGTCATGCCGCGCACGCCCCACTTCGACGCGCAGTACGCGCCGAGGTTCGGCATGCCCACGAGGCCCGCCGCCGAGGAGATGTTCACGATCGCGCCCCCGCCGGCCTCGATCATCTGGGGCACGATCGCCTTGATGCCGAGGAACACGCCCGTCACGTTGACGTCGAGGACCTTGCGGAAGTCCTCCGCCTTCGTCTCCGCGAACGGCACCTGGAGCACGATGCCCGCGTTGTTGACGAGCGCCGTGACCGGGCCGAACGTCTCCTTCGCGAGCTTCGCGACGGCCTCCCACGCGGCCTCGTCCGTCACGTCGAGGTGCTCGTAGATCACCGCGTCGCCGAGCTCGGCCGCGAGCGCCTCGCCCTCCGCGTCGAGCACGTCCGTGATGACGACCTTCGCGCCCTCGGCCACGAGCCGGCGGACCTCCGCCGCGCCCATGCCGCGCGCGCCACCCGTCACGAGAGCCACGCGGCCCTCCATGCGGTCGGCCGGGAACTTCGCTTGGAACCTGGTCATGTCACACACCTCCTGCCGGCTGAGCCGGCCGCAGGCCACCAGGCGGGCACCCACGGGGTGTGTGGACGCCGCCAGGGGGCGTCCTTACCTCCGTGGTTCCACTGTGGCCCAGCCCACACCGCCGTCATCGGGCCCAAGGTCCGCGGGCCCAAGGTCCCTCGGCCCACCCTGCCGACGCCACGTTGCGGTGAGCTGTGCGCGCACAAGTCACCGAAAGGTGCGTCGTGCGCGCACAAGTCACCGCAACCTGGAGGTGGCGCGCGCCCGGGGGCAAAGAGAAGCGGCCCCGTCCATCAGGACGGGGCCGCGGCACGTGGCGGGTGAGGGATTCGAACCCCCGTAGGCGATGCCAGCTGATTTACAGTCAGCTCCCTTTGGCCACTCGGGTAACCCGCCGGGATGTCGTGCGGATGGAAGGATAGCAACCGAACAGCCCTCCCCGCGAAACGGACATCCGCGCGGGGCCGTGTGAGCACAAGGAGGAACCATGGCGAGCGACTCGTCGTTCGACGTCGTCAGCAAGGTGGACCGGCAGGAGATCGACAACGCCGTCAACCAGGCCGCGAAGGAGGTGGGCCAGCGCTACGACTTCCGCAACGTGGGCGCCTCGATCACGTGGAACGGCGAGATCGTCACGATGGTCGCCAACTCCCCCGACCGCGTCCTCGCGATCCTCGACGTGCTGCAGACCAAGCTCATCCGCCGCGACATCTCCCTCAAGGCCCTCGACACCGGGGACAACGAGCCGCAGCTCTCCGGCAAGGAGTACCGCCTGGTCGGCTCGATCCGCGAGGGGCTGAGCCAGGAGGTCGCCAAGAAGCTCGGCAAGATCATCCGCGACGAGGGGCCCAAGGGCGTCAAGTCGCAGATCACCGGCGACGAGATGCGCGTGTCCAGCAAGTCCCGCAACGACCTGCAGGCCGTCATCGCGCTGCTCAAGGGCGCCGACGTCGAGGTGCCGCTGCAGTTCGTCAACTACCGCTGAGCCCAGCGGCGAGCGACTGCGCCTTTGATCGGACGCGCTGAGCGACCCCGGCCGTCAGCTCCGTCACTGGCACCTTGTCCAGGGCGTCGAGTGTCTCGAGCGCGACGCCCTGGACGGTCGAGCGCGCGGCCTCTTCTGGCATGCCCCAGCTCTGCGCCTCGCGGACCAGGTGCCGCTCGTCGAGATGCCTCAGCCCGCGCTGCCCGTCGACGCACATGCCGAAGTCGCTGAAGCGGTCGTTCACGTAGAACACCGGCGCGACGTCGTAGGCGGGCGCCATGGCGAATAGTCCTCCGTCGAGGAGCAGGGAGTAGTTCTTCGCGTGTGCGTCACCGTTGCCGACGAGCACGTTGAAGGAGACCTGCCGCAGCAGGTCAGCACGGAACTGGGTCGGATCGACCGACTCCGCTCCAGGTCCGGTCGCGATCGCGTGCAACCGGCCGCGCCCCGCCGTCGGCGGCTCGTGCTTCACGCCTGGCGCGTGGTCAGCGGGAGCGAGTAGGAGAGCAGGCGAGTTCCCACGCCCCAGCGTCCGAGCGTCTCCGGAGTGAACCGCAGGCGCAGACACCCGGAGTGCAAACGTTCGATCTTTGCGACGTGCTCGCCGTGCAGCCACACGTGGAGCACGTCGCCCCGCGTCACGAGGCATCCTCGACGTGGATCCGAGCCCCCTTGGGCACGAGCACGACGTCGTACGACGCGGCGGCGAGGATGTCGAAAACCGTGTCGGTCGCCACCGGGAGCCATCTTCACGGATATCACTCCGCTCTGGGGGTTCTCGGTGAGGATCACTCCACCGTGGAGAAGATCACTCCACTCTGGGTGGGAATGGGGCTCTGGGTGGGGTGGGGGCTGGGGTCAGAGGAATCCACGGCGGGAGGCCTGGGCCTCGAGGCGGGCGACGCGCTCGTCCATGGGCGGGTGGGTCGCGAAGAGGCGGGACATGCCGCCGCCGCGGAACGGGTTGGCGATCATGAGGTGCGAGACGTCCACGAGGTCGCGGTCCGCGGGCAGCGGGCGGGCCACCGTCCCGGCCTCGAGCTTGCGCAGCGCCGAGGCGAGCGCGAGGGGGTCGCCCGTGAGCTCGGCCCCGGTCTTGTCCGCGTCGAACTCGCGCGTGCGGGAGATCGCGAGCTGCACGAGCATCGCGGCGAACGGCGCGAGGAGGGCCATCGCGAGCAGGCCGATCGGGTTCGCGTTGCGGCGGTCTCCCCCGCCGAAGAACATCAGGAACTGTGCGAGCGACGTGATGACGCCCGCGACCGCGGCCGCGACGGAGGACGTGAGGATGTCGCGGTTGTAGACGTG
>JAAYZM010000123.1 GCA_012514835.1 Actinomycetales bacterium | reverse complement strand
CGTGGGAGATGATCCCCACGGTGCGACCCTCGGCGTGCAGGGAGCCGAGCTGGGAGAGCACGGCCTCGAGAACGTGCGGGTCGAGAGTGCCGAAGCCTTCGTCGACGAACAGAGTGCCGAGGTCGACGCCTCCGGCCTCCGCGGTCACCACCTGGGCGAGGGCGAGGGCGAGGCACAGCGAGACGTAGAAGGTCTCACCGCCGGAGAGGGTGTGGGGATCGCGGTCGGAGTCGATCGTGTTGTCGCGCACCCGCAGGGCGAGGCCCTGGCGCAGCCCGCCGCCGGACTCGCGCGCCTCGGACCGTTCGAGGGCGTAGCGGCCGTCGCTCATGACGGCGAGGCGCTCGTTCGCGACGTCCACGACCTCTTCGAAGCGGCGCAGGAGGACGTAGGTGGCGAGGGTCAGACGGCGGGGGTTGTCGGGACCGGCACCCTGGGCAAGCTCGGCCATGCGGATCACGGGCGCGGCGGCCTCGCGGGCGGCGGCCGTGCTCCCGAGCAGCTCGGTGAGCTCGCCGAGGCAGCGGGCGCCTTCCGTGGCGCGGCGGGTGTGGACGGCTGACTCGTCGGTGACCTCGCGCAGGGCGGTCTCGTGCTGGGCGAGGTCCGCGGCGGCCGCAGCGAGGGTCTCGTCGAGAGCGTCGGTGTCGATGCTCGTCGGGTCGAGCGTGGCAGGGTCGAGAGCGGCAGAGTCCACCTCGGGGCCGTCCACCTCGCGGAGGGCCTCGGCGAGCTCGGGAGCAGCGAGGGCGTCGGTGACGCGCGCGAGCCCGTCGCGGTGCTCCTCGATGGCTCGTTCGAGGGCGTCGGTCTCGCTCGCGGGCAGGCTCGCCGCACGGGCCGCGTCCGCGTCGGGGAAGTCGTGCTCGGTGAGCGCTCCAGCGAGCTCTTCGGTGCGGCGAGCGAGCTGGCTCTTCGCCTCGGCGAGCCGGTCGATCGCCTCGAGCAGCGACTCGGCGTGCGCGCACCGTGAGCCGAGGTGCTCGCGCCGAGCCTCGACGGTCTCGAACTCGCCGCGGGCCGTCTCGAGCCGTGCGGCGTCGGCGGCGATCTGCTTCTCGAGGGCCGTGATCGCGGCCCTCGCTGCGGCGATGTCTCGGGTGAGCTCGGCCTGGCGCTCGGTGAGCTGCTTGTCGTGCGCCTCGGCGGCGTCGAGCTCGGTCTGCACGGTGTCGCGCTCGGTCACGGCCGCCTTCGCAGTCTCGAGCGCGGCGAGGGCCTTCGCGTGCGCGGCCTCCGCGGCCTCGACGTCGAGGTCACCCGCCTCGGCCCGCGCCGCCGCGATCCGGGACTCGACCTGGGCCAGCGCGGCCCGGGCGGCCACGAGTGCGGCATCGGCGTCGCGGCGGTCCTCCTCGGCGGCGGCGACCTGCTCCTCGTCCACGTGCTCGTCCCCGATCACGGCCGGGTGCGGATGCTCGATCGCCCCGCACACCGGGCACGGCTCGCCGTCGGCCAAGCCCTTCGCGAGCTCGCCTGCGATCCCCGCGATGCGCGCCTTGCGCAAGCGCGACTCCTCCTCGACGCGCTTTGTCGCGTCCTCGGCGCAGCGCGTGACCTCGGACTGCGCCTCGACCAGCTCGACCTGGATCGCCGCGACCGACCGTGCGGCCGTGAGGCGCTGGGTCGCCCGCTCGAGCTCGACCTCAGCCACGCCCGCCTTCTCCGCGAGGGGGCGGGCGGCCTGCAGCCGCGCCGTGAGCGCCTCACGCACCGCGGGACGTGCCGCGAGCTCGGCCTGGACCCCGCCGAGCGTCACCTCGAGCTGTCCGACGGCGGTCCGCTGGGTGCCGAGCTCCTGCTCGCGCTCGGCGTGCGCCGCCGCGAGGGTGATCGCCTCGGCGAGCCCGCCCGCCGCACGCTGGGCCTCGTCGCGCGCGGTAACCAGTCCTGCGCGGTCGAGGGCCTGCAAGTCCGCCGGGACATCGAGGTCGGTCACAGACTGGGTCGCCGCGGCGACGGCGGTCTCCGCGCCGGTGACACCCGTGAGCGCGCCAGCAACTGCCGCGGCACGGCGGGCCGCCGCGAGCCGGGTCACACGCTGAGCCTGATCGTCCGCACCCGAGAGGAGCTCAGCGCGCGTCGCGTGCAGCGTGGTCAGTCGCTCGACTGCCTGACGGCGCGCGCGGAGCCGGTCCGCGAGCGCGCGCGCCGTCGTGACCTGCGCCGTCGCAGCATCCACCCGCGCCCGCGCCGCGGTAGCGGCCCCCTCGGCGAGCGACACCTGCTCGGCCGCGAGCGCGTCGAGGCCCGGTCCTTCGGCGAGCTGCCCGCGCGCCGCCGCGAGGAGCTGCTCGTTCACGGACTCGTCCTCGAACGGCCCGAGCACAGCGCACAGTCCCGTGAGTGAGTCCTCGACCTGACGTTGCGCGCCCTCGATCTGGGCGACGGCGTGCTTGCGGGCGCTCGCGAGCTCTTCCTGGACGCGCTCGTAGCTCTCGGTGCCGAACACCCGCTGGAGCACCATGCGACGGTCCTCCGGCTTCGCCTTGAGGAACGTCGCGAACTCGCCCTGGGGCAGCACGATGGTCTGGACGAACTGCAGGCGCGACAGCCCGATGGCCTGCTCGATCTCCGCGCCCACCTCGTCGAGGCGGCCGGAGAGGTGCTCCCCGCCGTCGAGATCGTCGGGCGACGTGAGCCGCCACAGCGACGCCGCAGCCTGGACCTTGGTGAAGCCCTCGCCCCGCTTCTTGGGCCGGTACCACTCGGGCGAGCGGCGCACCCGGAACAGCCCGGCGCCCGTCTCGAACACGAGGTCCACGTAGCTCTCGGTGCCCGTCGCGGCGAATCCCGAGCGGATGCGGTCCTTGCTGGCCGTGGCGCCCGCGACGTTCCCGTAGAGCGCGTAGACGATCGCGTCGATGAGCGTGGACTTGCCCGCGCCCGTGGGTCCTTCGAGCAGGAAGAGCCCGCCCGCGGCGAGGGCGGCGAAGTCGATCTCGTGCTCGCCCGCGAAGGGGCCGATCGCGGCGAGCCTGAGCCGGTGCAGCTGCATCAGGCGCTCCTCTCGCTCGCCTCGACGGCCTCGACGGCGGCCCGGAGCACGGTCGCCTCCGCGCCGCTCGGGTCGCGGCCCGTCACGTGCCGCACGAAGTCGCCGACGACGGTCACCGGGTCGCTCGCCGCCGTCACGGCAGTCAGCGTGCGCTCACCCGCGGCCACGCCCACGGGCTGGTGGCGCGTGACGAGCAGGTGCGCGAAGCGCTCCTCGAGGCGGGCCACGAGGCTGCCCGGGCGCACCGGGTCGGTCACCGTGACGCGCACCCAGGACTCGGCGTGCTGGTCGTGCTTCCGGGAGAGCAGCTCGTCGAGCGTCCCCGTGAGGTCCGCGAGCGGTCGCGGCACGGGCGCGTCGATCAGCTCGGCGCGCGCCAAGCTAGCGGCGACCTCGCGCACGGCACCGCGCGCACCGCCGGCCGCAGAGTCACCTCCGGCGCCGACCTCACCCGCGGGAGCGCCGTCGTCGGCCCCCTCCCCGAACGTGACGAGCGCCGTGGACTTGCGGTGGTTCACCTCGGAGAACGAGTAGGCGAGCGGGGAGCCGCAGTAGCGGGCGAGCGCACCGGCCCCCGAGACCTGCTGCGGCCCGTGGAGGTGGCCGAGCGCGACGTAATCAGCGCCCGCGAACACGCCCGAGGGCACGGAGTCGACACCGCCCACGCGGATGTCGCGCTCCGACTCGCTCGGCTGGCCGCCCACCACGAACGCGTGCGCGGCCACCACCACGTGCCCGCGCCCGCCCGCGGCCCGGCGCGCCGCGACGCCCGCGCGCACGCGGTCCATCGCCGCGCCCATGACGGCCTCGTGGGAACGAACGAGGTCCCGCTCCGGGTCGGTCGGGTCCGGGGACAGATCCCTTCGCGTGGCGTCCGGGTCCAGGTAGGGAAGTGCATAGACCCACGCCTCGCCGTCGTCGGAAGGCACCACCACGGGCGTGCCCACGTCCGCGACGCGCGCCCGCACGTGCACCTCGGGACGCATCACGGCGGCCCCGAAACCGAGGCGCGTGGCCGAGTCATGGTTGCCCGGCGTGAGGATCACGTGCGTCACCTCGGCGAGCCGCGCGAGCGTTTCCGAGAGCAGCTCGACTGCGCGAACTGGCGGCAGCGCGCGGTCATACACGTCCCCCGCGACCACCACGGCGTGCACCCGCTCGGCGCGCGCGAGCTCGACCAGGTGGTCGAGGTAGGCCGCCTGGTGGTCCAGCAGGTCCACCCCGTGCAGGGTGCGGCCCAGGTGCCAGTCGGACGTGTGCAGGATCCTCACGCCGCGACGGTATCGCGCGCCTCTGACACTCCCACCGAGGCTCGCGCCTCGCGCCGGATGCACGGTGGAGAGTTTGTTCCCCACCAGGGAACGAACCCTCCACCTTGAGGCGGTCAGGCCTCCGGGTCCGTGACGTCCGCGACCTGCGCGTCGAGGGCCACGACAAGATCGTCGCCGACGACGGTCGCCGCGACACCGTGCGCGCCCGCCCCGATCGACACCTCGCGGCCCACGATCCGCTCGTCCGCCACCACGGGCCACTCGGCGAGCGAACCGAACGGCGTGATGGTGCCGCGCACGTAGCCGGTGACCTCGAGCGCGACGTCGGCGTCCGGCATCGACAACCGGCTCACGCCCAGCAGGGTGCGCAGCTTGGGCCACGCGATGGTGCGGTCCCCCGGCACGAGCACGAACAAGAAGTCGCCCTCGCCACGACGCACCACGATCGTCTTGACGATGCCCGCGGGCTCGACGCCCCGCGCCGCGGCCGCCTCCGCGAGCGAACCGACCCGCCCGTGCCGCGTGAGGGTGAAGGTGATGCCGCTCGCCTCGAGGGCCGCGACCGCCCGCGTCTCGCCGTCGTCCATCCGCTCACCCTACGCAGCGTGCAGGGTTGGTGCCCTCACAGGGCACTAGCCCCGCACGATCCGCCCGGCCCACCGCCCAACCCGCCGAGATAGGCAGTTCCGTACTGCCTATCTCAGCGGGAGCAGCTCGGGGATGCCGGTGCGAACTACGCGGCATCCGCCCGGACGCAGTTGACCATCCCTAAGGGATCGGTCTCGATGGCGCAGAGCATGTGCTCCCACTCGTCCGCGCCCCACGTGTCGAACGTGGGGTCGGAGAAGTACTCCATGCCGTCGATCTCGGGGCCCACGCGGTAATAGGTCATGATCGGGTCACCCTCGACCGTGGGCGCGACGACCACGAGCTCGGCGCCGGTCTCGAGGTGCTCGGCGAGGCAGTCCCAGCCCTCTTGCGGCGTCGTCGCACCCTGCCCCAGCACGAACTCGCCGCACGAGAACAACGGCTTGCGGTTCGTGAACGCGTCGGGCGCGGCGCCAGACTTCTTGGACTCCGCGAGCTGCTCGGCGAAGTCACCGAGGTACTCGGGCGTCCCCTCGTCGGGCGGTTCCACGACGAACGACGGCGAGGGTGCGGGCGAGACGGGCTCCGTGGTGGACGTCGGCTCGGGCGTCCCGCCGTCGTCCCCGCCCAGCGGACCCCCGCCGTACGCCCCCATGCACCCGGCCACGCCCAGCAGCAGCACGATCCCGATGCCCGCGGGCACCACGTCGCGCACCCGCAGCGCGGGCGGTCTGCGCCGCTCGCTCGTCATGCGTCCCCCTGAAGTCCTGCCCATACCCCGCTGATGTCGCGGGGTCGGCCATCCTTGCACGGGCTCCGGATCTCGAGCGGCCGCGTTTATCGAAGGGCCAGCGACCGCCGTCGTCGGCGAGAATGGTGCCCCGTGACCACCGAGCAGCCCGAGCCGCGCCCCGAGGGGCGCCCTCGCCGTGCGCGCGGGGGCAAGCAGGGCGAGGGCACGCAGGAGCAGGGTCAGCAGGGTCGGGGCCGACGACGGCGTCCCCCGGGT
>JAAYZM010000122.1 GCA_012514835.1 Actinomycetales bacterium | reverse complement strand
GAGGCCGAGCGTGCGCTCGGAGACGGCGGAGTCCACCACGAACGGCTCGGTGAACTGGTAGGAGACGCGCTCGACCTCACGCATGACGGGCAAGACCCACCCGACCACCCGCAGCGCGAGACCCGGCACGGGGGAGATGCGGGGAGCAGCCACCCCGGCTGCGGCGGCGAACCGACTCGCGACCTTGCGGAAGGACTCGGCGGGCAGGTGCGGGGCGAGCCACGCGTGACCCCACGCCTCGGGCGTCGAGCCCGCCGCGGCAAGCGCCCGGGCGAAGTCCGGCACGAAGACGACGGCGTGCGGTGCGTCCGGGCTGCCCACGGGGCGCAGGGTCTTGCCCGCGAACAGCGGGGTGAGCATACGGCCGCCGTAGTGCGCGGCGTCGGTGGCGAACGGGCCGAAGTAGTCGGCCGCCCGCACTTCGGTGGCCCGCACGCGTCCCGCTTCGTGCCGCGCGAGCGCGTCGTGCCACATCGCGGCCCGGACTCGCCCCTTCGTCTCGGTGCTCACGAGCGGCGTGTCCTCGCGCATCACGCCGCTGCCCGCGCCGTGGCCGTAGAGGTTGCCGGTGGTGACGAGCACGGCGTCGTTCGCCTCGGCCGCGTCGAGGAGCTCGGCGTGCAGCGGCGGCCAGTCGGTGGCCCAGCGGTGGTACGGCGGGTTCACGCAGTTGTAGACGACGTCGGCGCCGCGGGCGATCGCGGTGAGGGTGCCGGGGGAGCTGACATCGGCCGCGCGGTGCTCGATGTCTCCGCCCGCAGGCCCTCCGGAGCGGGAGACCACGGTGACCTTGTGTCCCTGCTCGGTGAGCAGCTGCGCGAGGGTGGTGCCGATCGGCCCTTTGCCGACCACGACGTGACGTGCCATGAGGTTCTCCTTGTGCGGTCCGGCCGGGCGCCGAGGCGATGAGATGTGAGCGGTGCTCTCGAATGTGACTGATGCTCGCACGCGAGAATCCGTCCCGTCAAGAGCACTGCTCTCGTTCGTGACTCCTGCTCACCTTTGAGGCATGATGGAGCTGTGAGCAGCACTGACTTCTCGAACAACGCCGACCCGTCGACCAGCAAGCGCGCCCCCGGTGGTGTCCGTGCGCGCGCCCGCGCCCAGCTCATGGCGGACCTGCGCGCCGTCGCGCGCGCCCAGCTCGCCGCCGAGGGGCCGTCCGGGCTCTCGCTGCGCGCCGTCGCGCGCGAGCTCGGCGTCTCGAGCTCGGCGGTGTATCGGTACGTCGACTCGCGCGACGCGCTCCTGACCGCCCTCATCATCGAGGCCTACGACGAGGTCGGGGCCGTGTGCGAGCGGGCGGCAGGACAGGCGATGGCCGACGACGGCGACCCCGGGCGGGCGTGGCTCGCCGTCGGGCACGCGTTCCGGGCCTGGGCCCTGGCGAACCGGTCCTCGTTCGAGCTGATCTACGGCACGCCCGTGCCGGGCTACGCGGCCCCGCGCGACACCGTCGCGGCCGCCACCCGGCTCTGGCTCGTGATCGAGACAGTCCTGCTCACAGCGAAGGCGCGCGGCGAGCTCGACCCCGCAGGCCCCGAGCTCGACGTGCACGGGCTCATGACCGACGAGGTCATGGAGTTCGCCCGCGAGCACGTCCGCGCCGCGAGCGGCACCGACCCTGCGTCCGCCGTCGGCCCCGATGCCTCCCCGACCGAGGCCGAGCTCGCGCGTTCGGTGACCCTCTGGGTGAGCCTCGTGGGCGCCGTCTCGGCCGAGGTGTTCGGCCACCTGCACAGCATGACCCACGACTACGCGCGCCTCTTCGAGGTCACCCTCGCCACCGCCGCCGCGGGCTTGGGCCTGCGCGTCCCGCTCGGCTGAGCCGCACCACGTCCCTGGTCCTTCGACCATCCGAGTGATACTGCCCCTGGGTGTCGACTGACCTGCGGGAACGCCTCTATCCTCGGTGTGCTGATCTCGTCGAGCCTGCAGGAGTGGCTGTGCGCGAGACCCTCAAGCGAACGGCCGCCGTCGTGCTGCTGTCGACCTCGGGCCTGAGCCCCGCCGTCGCGCTCGCGCAGTCGTCGCCCGACATGACCCCCGCGGCTGCGGTGACGCCCTCGCTCCGGCAGGGAGAGGGCCGCTCGACGGCGGCGGCCGTGAAGAAGTTCGTGAAGACCCCTCGGCCCAGGATCAAGGGCACCGCGAGGATCGGCAAGGTCCTCAAGGTCGTCGCGGGGACCTGGAAGCCCAAGGCGAAGCTGCGCTACCAGTGGCTCCGCGACGGTAAGGCTATCTCGAAGGCCACCAAGAAGTCGTACAAGCTGACCGCGAGCGATGCGGGCAAGCGGGTCTCGGTGCGGGTGACCGGCTCGAAGAAGGGCTACCTGTCGAAGGCGAGGACCAGCACGTCGCGCGCCGTCCCCCTCGGGAGATTCTCGAGCGCTCCAGTCCCCGTCGTGACCGGGTCGGCGCCCCGCCATGGCGTCCGTGCAGGACTCCATCCGCGCCGTCGGGCTGCTGGCGGACCCCGGGCGGGTGGCGGACGCGGCCGAGGACACCTACACCGCGGTGGGCTCGAGCCCTCGAACGAATGTCAACGGGATGAGCAAGGGCGGGATCTGGGAGAAGGCCGTCGCGGCAGGTGTCACCAGCGGACCCCTCCCGACCTGGGTGCTCGAGAAGACGGTCTCGTTCTGTCACCCGAACGACATCGTGTGCCACCCGCGATGGGGAGCCAGCATCGCCGAGCACACGAACTACTCGGGCGAGGAGCTGTCGTTCATCGCCCGGGAGCTCCGGGACAGGTAGCGGGAGGCGGCCCGCTAGACTGGGCCCGGCCGCGACTGGCGAGGGTGGAACACCACCGGGGAGCGGCCGAGAGCTTGTCCCGCAGTGCGCCGCCCGCCTGGGTGCCTGGGTCCGTCCCGACCGACCCGAATCCGGAGGCCCCGATGTCCGCCGCGCCCACGCTGCCCACCACCCAGATCGCCGACGACGAGCGCCGCCCCGTGCGCCGCGCCCTGCTGAGCGTCTACGACAAGACCGGCCTCACCGAGCTCGCCCAGGCCCTGCACGCCGCGGGCGTCGAGCTCGTCTCGACCGGCTCGACCGCGTCGACCGTCGCCGCCGCGGGTGTGCCGGTCACGCGCGTCGAGGACCTCACGGGCTTCCCGGAGTGCCTCGAGGGCCGAGTCAAGACGCTCCACCCGCGTGTGCACGCGGGCATCCTTGCGGACTCGCGCAAGCCCGAGCACCTCGCCCAGCTCGACGAGCTCGGCGTCGAACCGTTCGAGCTCGTGATCGTCAACCTCTACCCGTTCACGGCCACGGTGGCGTCGGGCGCGAGCCCGGACGAGTGTGTCGAGCAGATCGACATCGGCGGGCCGTCCATGGTGCGCGCCGCGGCGAAGAACCACCCGAGCGTCGCCGTGGTCACCGACCCCGCCCGCTACGACGACGTCACGCGGGCGCTCGCGGCCGGCGGCTTCACGCTCGCCGAGCGCCGCGCGCTCGCGGTGGCCGCGTTCGTGCACACCGCCACCTACGACGTCCACGTGGCCTCCTGGATGGGCAACGTGCTGGCCCCCACCGACCGGGTCGAGACCGCCGAGGGCGAGGTCGACAGCGGGTTCCCCGCCT
>JAAYZM010000121.1 GCA_012514835.1 Actinomycetales bacterium | reverse complement strand
TCGCGCGCGCCTTCGTCAACCGCCCCGACATCCTGCTCGCGGATGAGCCCACGGGAAACCTCGACCCGTCCACCTCGCTCGGCATCATGCGCCTGCTCGACCGCATCAACCGCACGGGCACCACCGTGGTGATGGCCACGCACGACGACGAGATCGTGGACCAGATGCGCAAGCGCGTGATCGAGCTCGCGGGCGGGGAGCTCGTGCGCGACCAGGACCGCGGCGTCTACGGCTCGGCGCGGTAAGGGCGGCCATGAGACTCCAGTTCATCCTGTCCGAGATCGGCATCGGCCTGCGCCGCAACCTGTCGATGGCCGTGTCCGTGGTGCTCGTGACGTTCGTGTCCCTCGTGTTCGTGGGGGCCGCGGCGCTGCTGCAGATGCAGATCGCGAACCTCCAGGCCGACTGGTACGGCAAGGTCGAGGTCTCCGTGTTCCTGTGCCCCGCGGGGAGCCTCGAGATCAATTGCGCCGACGGCGAGGCCACGCCCGAGCAGATCGCCGCGATCGAGGATCTCCTCGCGTCGCCCGAGCTCGACCCGATCGTCCAGACCGTCTTCTTCGAGACGAAGGAGGACGCGTTCAAGGCGTTCCAGCGCCGCTACGGTGACGACCCGACGTACGCGGACATCACGGTGGCGGACATGCAGGCCGCGTTCCGCGTCAAGCTCGCCGACCCCGAGCAGTACGAGGTCGTGGCCGAGGTGCTCAGCGGGCGACCCGGTGTCGAGGAGGTCAAGGATCAGCGCGACTACTTCCAGTCGATCTTCTCCCTGCTCGGTGGCCTCACGATCCTCTCGGTGGGCTTCGCCGTCGTCATGCTCGTCGCGGCCGTGCTGCTCGTCGCGACGACCATCCGGCTGTCCGCGATGAGCCGACGGCGCGAGACTGGGATCATGCGCCTCGTCGGTGCCTCGAACCTGTTCATCCAGCTGCCGTTCATGCTCGAGGGAGCGATCGCGGCCACCATCGGCGCGCTCCTGGCCGGAGTCTCGCTGTGGTTCGGGGTCCAGGCCATCACGACCGACTGGCTCGGCAGCGGCGACGACTCGCTCCTGGGCAGCGCCAACCTCGTCTCGACGTCGGACGTCCTGACGGTCGCCCCGCTCCTGGTGGGCATCGCGATCGTCCTCGCCGCGGTCTCCTCCGTGGTCACCTTGAGCCGGTACACGAAGGTCTAGGGGAGGGCACATGACGACGACGACGCCCACCGGGGTGCTGCGCCCAGGACGGCGGCTGTGGGCCGTCCTCGCCGCGCTGTTCGCCGTCGCGCTGTGCCTCGCGGCACTGCCCGGTGCGAGCCCCGCCCACGCGGACGATCTTGACGACCAGCGCCGAGCGGCCGAGAAGAAGCAGCGCGAGAACGACAAGGAGCTCGAGCAGCTCGAGCACGACCTCGAGGAGATCTCCGAGGACCTCGCGGACGCGGTCATCGCCCTGAAGAAGATCGAGCAGAAGCTCCCCGACGCGCAGGCCGCGCTCGCCGATGCGCAGGCCGCGTATGCGAAGGCGAAGCGCGAGGTCAAGGCGCTCGAGGACCGTCTCGAGGCGCAAGAGCGCACGGAGACGGGCCTCGTCGAACGCATCGAGGAGGACGAGGCGCGCAGCGTCGAGGTCCGCGCCAACGTCGGCGCGCTCGCACGCCAGGCGATGAAGGGCGACCTGTCCACGTCGAGCCTCGCGATCATGCTCGACGCCGCGGACCCGCAGGAGTACGTGCAGCAGTCCGGCCTCGTGACGACGGCCCTGCGCTCGCAGACCCAGCTGCTCGACCAGCTCGCGCAGACCGACGCGGCCAACCGCAACGCCAAGGTCCGCCTCGAAGCCGTGCGCGAGCGGATCGCCGAGCTGCGCGCCGACGCCGTGGTGAAGCAGAAGGAAGCGAACGAGCACCGCAAGAAGGCCCAGGCCCGTGGGGTCGAGGTCCGCACGCTCATCGACGACCAGAAGGCCAAGACCGCGTTCATCCAGTCCCGCAAGGACGAGATGGAGGCGAAGGAGGAGCAGCTCAAGCGCGACCGCGAGTCCCTTGAGAGCGACCTCAAGGAGATCATCAAAAAGCAGAAGGCGCGGGACAAGAAGAAGAAGGACAAGAAGGCCGGTCCCGTCGGCTCGGGCATCTTCCAGAACCCGTCGTCGTACAACCCGATGTACATCACGTCGATGTACGGCTGGCGCCAGCACCCCGTGCTCGGCTACCCGCGCCTGCACGCCGGGATCGACCTGCGCGCCTACTGCGGCGTGAAGATCCTCGCCGGGCGCAAGGGCGAGGTCGTGTGGGCGAAGTACCGGTCCGGGTACGGCAACCAGGTGCTCGTGGACCACGGCGAGATCAACGGCAACTACGTCATGTCGAGCTACAACCACCTGCAGGGCTTCAACGTCTCGGCAGGCCAGAAGGTCTCGGGCGGGGACGTGGTGGGCTACTCGGGCTCGACGGGCACCTCGACGGCGTGCCACCTGCACTTCGAGGTCTACATCAACGGCGCCACGGTTGACCCGTACCCGTACCTGTGATTTCCCTGGGCGCGCCAGCGCGCGGCCGCTAGTCTCCTCTACTCTGTGCAGGGGCTGACCGGGGAGGAAACGTGGCACGGGACCAGGGGCGGCAGCAGATCGCCTCCAACCGCAAGGCGCGGCACGACTACACGATCGAGGACGTCTTCGAGGCGGGGATCATGCTCTCCGGCACGGAGGTCAAGGCGCTGCGCGCCGGGCGGGCCTCGCTCACGGACGGCTTCGTGTCGATCGACGGCGGCGAGGCGTGGCTCGAGGGCGTGCACATCGCCGAGTACTCCCAGGGCACGTGGACCAACCACGCCCCGCGGCGCAAGCGCAAGCTGCTGCTGCACCGCGAGGAGATCGACCGGCTCGACTCGCGCATCCGGGAGAAGGGTCTGACCGTCGTCCCGCTCTCCCTGTACTTCCTGGACGGGCGTGCCAAGGTCGAGATCGCCCTCGCACGAGGCAAGCGCGAGTGGGACAAGCGACAGGCGCTCCGCGAGCGTCAGGACAACCTCGAGGCCCGCCGTGCCATGCGGCGCAAGGAGGAGATGTGAGCATCGGGTGCCTGGGTCGGGCGGCGGCCGTCGTCGTCGGACTCCTGCTCGTCCTCGTCGGGCTGCTCGCCGCGGCCCCCGCCCAGGCCGAGGACGGCCCGGTCCTCACCTACGGGCGCCAGATCACCCGCTACGACGTGCTCGTCGAGCTCGACGCCCAGGGCGTGGCGGACGTGACCATCGACATGGACTTCTCGTTCGGCAACAACCCCGGCCACGGCCCCTACATCTGGTTGCCCACGCGGCAGAGCTACGACGCGGAGCAGGACCGGATCTACAAGGTCACGCGCATCCGGGCGAGCTCCTCGACGGGGGCCCCCGCGAAGAAGTACGTCGAGAGCACCTCGAACGGCGTGACGATCCGGGTGGGTGACGAGGACCGCGGCAACATCCGCGGCGTGCAGCAGTACACGATCAGCTACCGGCTCGAGGGCATGGTCAACGGTGCCGCGGGCGACGGGACCTACGACGAGTTCAACTGGAACGCGATCGGCTCCGGGTGGGAGATCCCCATCTCCGACGCGTCCGTGACGGTCCGGGGGCCCGCCGACGTGGTCGGAGCGGCGTGCTTCGCCGGTTCCGCCGGGTCCGTCGAGGAGTGCACGAGCCACGGGACGGGCGGGCACACGGCACTCTTCGAGGAGGCCGTGCTGCCCGTGGGGCGTCAGCTCACCGTGGTGACGGGATGGCCCGCCGGCACGTTCCAGGGCGTGGACCCGATCCTCGAGCCCAAGCCGCGCGCCACGGACGTGATCGACCCGGCGAGCCCGCTCGGTATCGCGGCGGGGATCGTCCTGCTGGGCGGGGTGGGGACGGCCGTCACGCGCGTGCGGTCACGCGGCCGTGACGAGGCGTACCTCGGGCTGACACCGGGGGTCGAGCCCGGGATCGGCCAGGACACCGTCGTGGGGGTGCGGGACACGAACCTGCCCGTCGCGGTGCAGTTCGAGCCGCCGCGGGACGCCCGACCCGGCGTGATCGGCACGCTGCTCGACGAGGTGGCCGACCCTCACGACGTGACAGCGACCCTCGTGGACCTCGCGGTCCGTGGCTACCTGCGCATCGACGAGGTGCCCCGCAAGAACCCGAAGAAGATGGCGAAGGACTGGACGCTCGTCCGGCTCAAGGACGCCGATGTGTCGCTCGCGGCCTACGAGAAGGCCCTCTTCGACGGGATCTTCGTGGGCCGCGGTGACGAGGTCAAGCTCTCGACGCTCAAGACCACCTTCGCCGCCACGATGGGCTCGGTCCAGTCGCGCCTCTACGCCGAGGTGACGGGCCGTGGCTGGTTCCGCACCGACCCTCAGGCCGTACGGGCGCGCTGGAGGTCCGTGGGCTGGGTTCTCGTGATCGCCGCCGTCGCGAGCGCGTTCGTGCTCGGTGGGTCCGGGGGACCGCGCGGCTTCCTGCTGTTCTCGCTCGCGCTGCTCGCCACGGGGATCGTGGTCAACGTGTGCGCCAAGCACGCGCCCGCCCGCACGGCGGCAGGTACGGCCGTGCTCGCCCAGACTCTGGGGTTCAAGCAGTTCATCGCGACCGCCGAGGCGCACCAGATCCGGTGGGAAGAGGACCAGGACATCTTCTCGCGCTACCTGCCCTACGCGATCGCCTTCGGTGAGACACGGCGGTGGGCGCGCGTGTTCGAGGACCTCGCGGCGCAAGGCAGCAACGTCGCCGAGCCGTCCTGGTACACCGGCTCCGGCCTCACGCACGGGACGTTCTGGACCACGGGGAGCGGTGACTTCTCGCGCTCCCTCGCGTCGTTCTCCTCGAGCGCCACGACCGCCATCTCCGCTCCCGCGCCGAGCTCGAGCGGCGGCTCGGGTGGCTCGGGCTTCTCGGGCGGCGGGTCCTCCGGTGGGGGCGGCGGAGGAGGCGGCGGGGGAGGCTGGTGACCGCGGTCACGCGGCGCACCGGGACACCGTGGCGACTCGCCGCAGTCCTCGGGGGAGTCGGCGTCGTCGTGCTGCTCCTTGCCGTCTTCCTCGTGGTGCGTGCGGGTGCCCCCGTGCCGGGACGCGAGATCACGCGGTACGACGTCACGGTGGACGTCGACCGTGAAGGTCTCGCCCTCGTGACGATCGACATGGACTTCGACTTCGGGTCGAAGCCGGGACACGGGCCGTTCATCACGCTCCCCACGCGGCAGGGGTACGACGCGACGCACGACCGGCTCTACGAGGTGTGGATGTTCACCCAGAGCTCGGCCACGGGGGCACCCGCGGACCGCTACGTGGACCGCACCGACAACGAGGTCAGGCTCCGGGTCGGTGACGAGGACCGCGGCGACATCACCGGCGTCCACCAGTACACGATCACGTACCTCTTGCGTGGGATGGTCAACCCCGAAGCAGGGGACGGCGAGCTCGACGAGTTCTACTGGAACGCGCTCGGCCACGAGTGGGAGATCCCGGTCAGAGACGCGACGGTGACGGTGCGCGGCCCGTCCGACGTGGTCGCCGCGGCGTGCTACTCGGGGCGACGCGGTGCCACGGACCCGTGCGAGGACGCGTCGCGCTCGGGGGCTCAGGCGAGCTTTGTGGGGGGTTCCTTCGAGCCCGGCAAGGTGTTCACCGTGGCTGTCGGGTGGCCCGCTGGGACGTTCGAAGGTGCCGAGATCATCCTCGAACGCAGGCCGGAGCCGGGCTACGTCACGTTCTTCAAGCTCTTCGACCCACGCACCGACGGCGGTTTCCTCGCCGCGTGGATCCTCCTGCTCGGTGCGGGGGGTGCGCTCGCGCTGGCTTGGTGGTCTGGGCGGGACCGGGCCTTCCTCGGGCTCACTCCGGGGCTCGCTCCGACCGAGGGCATTCCGGCGCGC
>JAAYZM010000120.1 GCA_012514835.1 Actinomycetales bacterium | reverse complement strand
GTCAGTCGCGGGTGTACTGGTACGGGTTCGTCATGACCTCGCGCTCGGGGATCTCCGGGTACATGCCGGACTTCCACGTCTCCTCGCCGAGCTCGCCCTTGAGGAACTCGACAGTGTTCTCGAGCTGGGTCCGCACGCCCGCGAGGTCGCCCGCGCACAGCCGCCCGTCCCACTTCACGGCCTCGCCGCCCACGAGCACGGTGTGCACGTCGCCGCGGCTCGCCTGGTAGACCACGTGGCCGTACGGGTTGACGATCGGCAGCATGGTGGGCGAGTGGTCGTTCTTGATGAGCACGACGTCCCCGAGCTTGCCCTCCTCGAGGCTCCCGATCTCGTCGAGCCGCCCGATCGCCTGGGCGCCGCCGCGGGTGGCCCACGCGACGACCTCCTCGACGCGCAGCGTGGCGTGGGTGACGGTGTCCCCGCCCTGGTGGGCGATGTAGTGCTCGAGGGAGCGGTCCGCACCGATCGTGGTGCGCATCGCGGAGAACATGTCGGCGCTGAACCACACGCTCGTGTCGATCGACAGCGAGGCCGGGATGCCGTGGCGGCGCAGCGCGGTCGCGGGCGGGTAGCCCTGGCCGCACGTCTGCTCGCTCTCCGTCGAGACGGACACGGAGCCGCCCGTCGCGGCGATCTTCTGGTAGGACTCGTCGCTCAGCGTCGCGGCGTGCACGTACACGGCGCCGGGGCGCATCACGCCGTTGTCATACATGAGCTCGATGCTGCGGTCGCCCGTCACGCCCCACACGCCCGCGTGCGTGGTGACCGAGACACCAAGGTCGCGCGCGGCGTTGAAGGCGGCCAGCTCGGGGAAGCTCTCGTCGGCACCGGGCACGTCGAACGCGAGCTGGGCGCCGAACACGCGCCCGTCGCGGGCCTGCTCCACGATGCGCTGCACGGCCGGGTCCACCGTCCACTCCCACGGGGCGACGTGGATGTTGCCGTACGCGAGGACGTAGCGGCCGGGGGAGCCGGCGAGCGCGTCGAGCGCGGCCTCACCGTGCTCGGGGGTGCGCAGGCCGTGCGACCAGTCGACGCTCGTGGTGATGCCGGACTCGACGGCGTCGAGCGCGGAGACCAGGTTGCCCGCGGCGATGTCCTGCGGGCGGAACTTCATGCCGTGCTCGAGGTAGTACCAGACGAAGTACTGCGTGAGGGTCCAGTCGGCGCCGTACGCGCGCATCGCCGTCTGCCACATGTGGCGGTGGGAGTCCACCATGCCGGGCATGACGATCCCGCCGCGCGCGTCGATCTCGAACGTGCCCTCGGGGACGTCGAGGGAGGGGCCGACGCCGGCGATCTTCCCGTCCACCACGAGGACGTCGGCCTCGGGGAGCACCGTGTGCTGGGCGTCCATCGTCAGGACGATGCCGCCGCGCATGACGACGGGCTGGCCGGGCTGGGGCCGGGGGGACTCGGACATCGCTCATCTCCTTTGATCAGCAGGTCAGGATGTGTACCGTCGGCCGGAACACTCAGGGGGTGAAGATCGGCCGGATCACCTCAGTGACCAGCATGGACCACGCGGCGGGTGAGCGGAACTGGTTCGCCCCACTTATTTTGTGTTCAATCAGGTTGTACGCGCGGAACGGTCACGAGGGCCGACGGCGGAGGGCGGCGACCGTCTTGACATTCGGGACCCCGTGGACTTGACTCACGTTCAGTACCGCTAAACACCTGTTCACCCGCAACGACGCTGGTGAGGGGTTCGAGGAGGAAGCGCTCATGGCGAGATTCGTGGTCCGACGAGCCGCAGAGGCCGACTATCGCGACCCAGGCCCCCTCGCGCCGGGTGCCGTGGGCCTCACGCGCTGGCGCGGCGTGGGCGAGGAGGACGGCGCGGCGCACACCGACTTCGGGATCTCCCGCCTCGAGCCCGGCGGCTCGACGGCCACGCACGTGCACTCGTTCGAGGAGAGCTTCCACGTGCTGCGCGGGGAGGTCGTGCTCGCGACGCCCGAGGCCACGGTGCACCTCGTCGCGGGGGACTACGGCGTCATCCCGATCGGCGTGCCCCATGCGTGGCGCGCCGTGGGCGACGAGGTCGCCGAGTGGTCCGACCTGTTCACCCCGCCCGCACGCGAGCGGTACGGCTCGGACACCTACCGCGTCCCGGAGCTGCCGCAGCGCGAGCCCATCACGGTCGACACGCGCGACCCGCGCACGCGCTCCTTCGGCAACATCACGGCCGAGCACATGGTGCCGGGCCGCCAGTCCCAAGAGCTCCTCGCCGTCTCGGCGAGCATGCGCACGGCCCTGCTCGTCTACAGCGGCATCACCCTGAAGATGATGGTCGACTCCGACCTCGGCGCGACTCTCGGGACGATGTTCATGGTCCAGTACGAGCCGGACGGCAAGGCCGGCCCGCACGACCACCCGCTCGAGGAGGCCTACCTCATCACCGACGGGGAGGTGCTCGCGACGTTCGACGGCGAGGAGTTCCTCCTGCAGCCGGGTGACATCGCGTGGGCCGCCGTCGGCTGCGTGCACTCGTTTGCGGCCACGGGCGACGAGGTGCGCTGGCTCGAGACCCAAGCCCCCCAGATGCCGCCCCGGCACGCCTACCGCTTCGTGCGCGACTGGGACTACCTGACCGAACGACTGGAGGAAGAGCTGTGAGCGACCGGACCATTCTCATCGTCGGCGGCTCGTCGGGCATCGGCCTGGCGCTCGCCGAGGACCTCGTGGCGGGCGGCGACCGCGTCATCATCACGAGCCGCAGCCAGGCCACGGCCGACGAGGTCGCCGCACGGCTCGGCGAGCGCGCGAGCGGCATCGCGGTGGACATCTCCGAGCCGGAGACCATCGCGGAGGCGCTGGCCGGCGTGCCGCAGCTCGACGGTCTCGTGCTCGGTGCGATCGAGCGTGACGCGAACACGATCCGCGAGTACGACATCGAGCGGGCCCGGCGCCTGATCATCCTCAAGCTCGTGGGCTACACCGAGGTGGTGCACGCTCTGCTGGACCGCCTCGAGGCGTCCGTGGACACGGGCATCGTGCTGTTCGGCGGTCGCGCGAAGGACGCTCCCTACCCGGGCTCCACCACGGTCTCGACCATCAACGGCGGCGTCGACGGCATCATGAACACCCTCGCGCTCGAGCTCGCGCCCATCCGCGTGAACTCGCTGCACCCGGGCATCATCGGCGACTCGCCGTTCTGGGCCTCGAAGCCTGAGGGCGTGCTCGACCTGTACACGAACCGCACGCCGGGCGGTCAGCTCGCGACGGTCGAGGACGTCGTGGACGCGACCAAGTTCTTGCTCTTCAACCGCGGTGTCTCGGCGCACAGCCTGTTCGTCGACCGCGGCTGGCGCATCACCTGACCCGCGCGAGCACACCGGACATGTCGAGGACGAGGAGGACCGCATGAGCATCGCGACCCGAGGAAACATGGGCGTGGACTGGGAGGCGCGGGTCGACTTCGGTCGCCTTCGCGACGAGCGGCTCGCCAAGCTGCGGGCACAGCTCGAGCTGTCCGACGTCGGGGCACTGCTCGCCTTCGACTTCGGCAACATCCGCTATGCGTCCGCGACGCACATCGGCACGTGGGCGATGGACAAGCTCATCCGCTTCTGCCTCGTCACGCGCCACTCCGACCCGATCGTGTGGGACTTCGGCTCGGCCGCCAAGCACCACGACCTGCTCAACCCGTGGCTCCACGAGACACACATGGAGGCCGACGCGGACCCGCACGCCCCGCACCACGGCGCCGTGCGTCCGCGCGCGGAGTCGGGCGCACGCGCGGGGATCTCGACGCTGCGCGGGGCGTTCCCGCCCGCGGCCGGGATCGCCGAGGAGGTGGCCCGCAAGGTCAAGCGCGAGCTCGAGAAGTTCGGGCTCGCGAACGAGCCGCTCGGGGTGGACCTCGTCGAGCTGCCCGTGCTCTTCGCGCTCCAGGCCGAGGGTATCCAGGTGGTGGACGGCCAGCAGGTCTTCCTCGAGGCTCGCCGCACCAAGACGGTCGACGAGATCACGCTGCTCACCTCGGCCGCCTCGATGGTCGACGCGGCCTACGACCAGCTCTACGAGTTCTTGCGGCCCGGCGTGCGCGAGAACGAGTGCGTCGGCCTCGTCTCGAAGGCGCTGTACGACCAGGGCTCGGAGTACGTCGAGGGCGTCAACGCGATCTCGGGCGAGCGGTGCGCGCCGCACCCGCACGTGTACTCCGACCGCGCCGTGCGCCCGGGCGACCCGGCGTTCTTCGACATCCTGCACTCGTTCAACGGCTACCGGACGTGCTACTACCGGACGTTCGCGGTGGGCTCCGCGAGCCGCGCGCAGGTCGACGCCTACAAGCGCGCCCGCGAGTACATGGACGTCGCGATCGCCGCGGTGCGGCCGGGGGCGACGACGGCGGACATCGTGACGCTGTGGCCCAAGGCGCAAGAGTTCGGGTTCCCCGACGAGGAAGCGGCGTTCGCGCTGCAGTACGGCCACGGCGTGGGTCTGTCGATCTGGGAGAAGCCGATCTTCTCGCGGCTCACGTCGCTCGACCACCCCGAGGTGCTCGAGGAGGGCATGGTCTTCGCGCTCGAGACGTACTGGCCCGCGGCGGACGGCTGGGGTGCGGCGCGCATCGAGGAAGAGGTCGTGGTCACGGCGGACGGCTGCGAGGTCATCACGAAGTTCCCCGCGGAGGACCTCCTCGTGGCGGGCGGTGGGCGGTACTTCACGGTGAACGGCCCGCTGCCCGGCATCCGTGACTCCCAGTCGCACCTCAACACCCCCGAGGGACGTGGCGAACAAGGGCTCTGAACCGGCCGGACGCACCCCGGGGCTCGTCGCGAGGGCCGCCGCGCCGGGGTTCCTGCTGCCGTTCATCATCTTCTGGTCCACGCTCGACCGGACCATCGTGCTGCCGCTCGTGCCCGTGGTGGCGGAGGAATTCGACGCGACCGTCGTCGCGGCGGGCATGTCCGTCACGGCGCACGCCCTCGCGTACTCGTTCCTCCAGCTCGTGTGGGGTCCGCTCTCGACGCGCTGGGGGCGCGTGCGGGTCCTCACGGTCTCGACTTCGATCGCGGCGCTCGCGAACATCGCGACGGCCGCGGCACCGTCGATGACCACGTTCGTGATCGCGCGCACGGCCTCGGGGGGAGCGTTCGCGGCGACCTTCGCGGCGGTGCTCACGTACTTCGGTGACACCCTCCCGCCGCTGCGCCGTCCCGCCGCGATGTCCAACCTCGCGACGGCGGCGGCGCTCGGCCTCGCGGGCGGTTCGCTGCTCGCCGCGACGCTCGACCAGTGGGTCTCGTGGCGCTGGACCTACGCGGTCTACGGGCTCGTCACGGCGCTCATGGTCCTCGCGATCGCGCGCTTGCCGCACGCGGGCGACCACGCGGGTGAGAGCGTGCGCGCCCAGCTCCGCTCGCTCGGTCGCAACCGGTGGGCGCTCGCGATCTACGGGCTCACGGCGCTCGAGGGCTTCTTGCTGATCGGCGTGTTCAACTTCTTGCCGGTCGCGCTCCAGCTCACGGGCGAGTCGGTGTTCGTCTCGGGCTTCGTCACGGCGGCCTTCGGCGTGGCCGTCGTCGTCGTCTCCCAGGGCATGAAGCTCTTCGTCGCGCGCGTCGCGCCGGCACGGCTGCTCGCCGTCGCGGGCGTGATCGCCGTCGGCTCGTTCGGCGTCCTGCTGCTCGGGGTGAGCGCGGGGACGGTCCTGGCCTCGGCGAGCCTCATGGGCGTCGCGTGGGCGCTCGCCCATACGACGCTCCAGACGTGGGTCGCGGACGCGGCCGTCGCGTCGCGCGCGCTCGGCATGACGTTCTTCTCGATCTCGCTCATGCTCGGGGGCGCCGTGGGCTCGGCGGCGGGCTCGCTCGCGGCGGGGCAGTCCGCGTTCCCCGTGCTGTTCGCCGCGGCAGCCGCAGGAGCCGCCGTCTTCACGGTCCTCGCGTCCTCAGGGAGGGCTCGGTACCGCGAGCGCGAGGGCGGTTCGGTCACGGTTCGGTGACGTTCTGTGCACTCTCGCTGGCGCTGTGTACAGTCAGGCTTGACATTCATGCAAACG
>JAAYZM010000119.1 GCA_012514835.1 Actinomycetales bacterium | reverse complement strand
TCCACCCCGCCGCCTGACCCGTCCCCACCCCTCCCCACCCGCGAGTTCGTGATGATTGCCCGAGGTCGTGGCTGAATTGCCACGACCTCGGCAGAACGTCACGAACTCGCGGGGCGGTCACCACACCAGCCCCGCTCCCCGCTGGCCGGTAAGTGACTCCCACGCGGGTAGGTGACTGCACCCTCACTATCCGCAGCACAAATCACTCACCGGGCGGGCATCGCCTCGAAGTAGTGCCGCGCGAGGATCTCCTCGCGCATCGCGGGCGACAGCTGGGCGACGTAGGCGGTCGTCCCGCCGAGCCGCACCGTGACGTCGGCGTGGCCCTCGGGGTCCTCGCTCGCACGGCGCAGCTCGTCGAGGTCGGCGACGTTGATCTGGATGTGCTTGCCGCCTCGCCCCAGATACGTGCGCACAAGGTCCTCGAGGTTCGCCATCGCCTCAGGGCTCGCGAGGGCCTCGCGCGTGAAGCGAATGTCGAGCTCGGTCGACTGGTACGGGTCCTGGGCGACCTTGAGCGCACTCGCGATCACGTCCCACGGGGTGCCACGCTCGCGCCCGCGCATCGGGGTCATCGACTCCTCCGCGAGCGGCTCCTCGCGCCGGCGACCATCCGCGGTCGCGCCGCTGACCACCCCGCCCGGCCACGGCGAGGTGCCGATCGTGAGCGCCGAGGGCAGGCAGCGCCCGCCGGTCGCGTTGCCGTAGCGGATGATCTGCTCGGCGGCGAAGGCGTAGATCGCCGCGACGAGCCCGTCGACCTCGTCGTCGTCGTTGCCAAACTTCGGTGCCGCGAGGAACCGCTCGCGCAGCTCCTCGTCGCCCTGGCCGTCCCAGTTGTGCTCGAGCGCCTCGACGAGCCGCTCGGCGCTCACGCTGCGCTCCTCGAACACCAGACGCTTGATGGCCATGAGCGCGTCAGCCGCGTTGACAACCCCGATGAGGTTGACGAAGTTCGAGTTGTCGTACGGCAGCGTGCGCCGGAACACGTCGACACCGAGCTCGAGACCGTCGGCCATGAGCACTGAGTCGAAGGGCCGCGGGTAGCGGCGCCCGATCGAGCGGATCGTGACGTTGTTGAACTCCGCCTGGAGCTCGAGCATTTGACCGAGCTGGGTGCGGAACGCCTCGAAGACCGTCTCGAAGTCGGCGCACTCCGCGAGCCCCGGCGTGCGCGGGCCGAAGCCCTCCGCACCACCGTGGATCGCCAGGCCCAGGACGCGCGGAACCACGAACATCGGGCTCGCGACGAGCCGCGAGCGCCCCGTGATCGTGACCGACTGCGAGCCGGCCATGTTGTAGTCCCGAGCCGTGGCCGTGTCGATCCCCTGCGCCTGAAGGAAGCGAATGTTCGCCTCGTCGGACACGAACGCGGGCATCCCCAGGCCCGTGCGCGCAAGGCGCAGCCCCGCCTGGAGCAGCTCGCTCGGGGTGCCCTCGTGGACCCGCATCGTGATCGTGTGGTGCGGGGTCGGGCACACCTCGGCCGCCCGCAGGATCAGGTACGACAGCGGGTTCGTCGCGTCCTTCCCGTCCG
>JAAYZM010000118.1 GCA_012514835.1 Actinomycetales bacterium | reverse complement strand
GCAGCAGCTGGTGGAGAACTACTCGGCCGCGCTCGACGAGGTGCTGCGTCTGAAGCCCTCGAGCTCGAAGGGCCGCTACATCACGAAGGCGTTCGTCTCCACGACGATGGGCCCGAGCATCCAGCTCGACCAGAACGTGACGCGCAACTTCCTGGAGTCCGCGGAGGCCTGAGCCTCCCCGAGCACTCTCCCCGACGGGGCCGGATCCGCAAGGGTCCGGCCCCGTCGGCGTTCCCGGGTCCCGGCAAAGCTCGCCGAGATTTCTTCGCGTCAGCTGTCACGATCCGCCGTCGGCCCCCTCCTTTCCCGTGACGACGTTGGTCGTGGCGGTCCGGCAGGGGGCGGATCGACCACCGGTGCGGGAAGAAGGTGGACGATGCGCACGGTTGTGGCGGAACCGGACACCGCCCTACGCTCGAGGCGAGCCACGGGACGGGAGAGTCGGGACGCGATGGGTGCGGACGGCGGGACGGTGCAGCTGACGCTGGGTGATCGTGCCGCGCTCGCGCTCGAGGCGTACCGGGCAGGGGTGAGCGACCCGTTCGTCGACGTCGTGCAGTCGCTGACCCCGTTGCTGTGGCACGTGGTGCGGGCGCAGAACGTGCCGCGGGACCTCGCCGAGGACGTGGTGCAGGGTGTGTGGCTCGCGTTCGTGCGCAACGCGGGGACCATCAAGGACCCGCAGGGCGCGCTCAAGTGGCTGCTGGTCACGGCGAAGCGTGCGGCGTGGGAGGCGGCGCGCAAGCATCGCGAGCAGGAGCGGCGCTCGGAGCCGTTGTCCGACGGCGAGGTGCGGGCGGAGCCTCGCGCTGACGAACCGGGCCCCGAGGAGGTGTTCCTGACGGGCGAGCGGGACCGGGTGCTGTGGCGCAACGTGCGCGCGCTGCCCGAGCGCTGCCAGGAGATGCTGCGGATCATGGCGTTCGCGGACCGCCCGAGCTATCGGGACATCGCGGAGGCGACGGGGATGGGGGTCACGTCCGTGGGTGCGACCCGCGGCCGGTGCCTCGACAAGCTACGCACCCTGCTGGCGCAGGACGAGGGATGGGGGAACCATGGCTGAGCACTTTGACTCGAGCGAGCCTCTGCTGAGCGACCTGAACGCGCTGTTCCGGACGATCGACCCGGTGCCGCCCGAGCTTGCCTCGATGTCGCTGTTCGCGATCACCGTGGAGCAGCTCCGGGCGGACATGCTCGAGCTCGAGCACGTCGAGACGCCCGAGCTCGTGGCGCGCTCGCACGAGGCGGAGGAGCGCGAGGTGGTCCGCACGGGCACCATCACGTTCGCGTGCGAGCCCGTGACGGTGATGATCAACCTCTCCGAGAGCCCCACGGGCGGGATGTGCGTGGACGGCTGGGTGGCCCCGGCGGCGCCGTACCGCGTGGAGCTCTACCAGCCCGGGTCGCGCCTCGCGGTGGACTCCGACGAGGACGGCGCGTTCGTGCTGTTCGACGTCCCGGAGGGACCCACGTGCCTCGCACTGTGCCGGACGGACGGCGAGGGGCCCACCGTGTGCACGCCAGTGATCGAGCTCTGACCGGACGCGCCGAGGAAGGACACCGATGAGCGAGGACAGCGAGAAGAACCGTCGAGGTGACTACCCCGAAGGGCCGCCGCCCCCGCTGCGGTGGCGGGTGCGCCCGCTCAACCCCGCGATCGACGTGCGCCGGGGTGGGCGGAGCACCCCGCAGCAGACGGCGTACATCCGCGACCGGATCATCGTGCAGGGCTTCCCTGCGGACGACAAGGCGCGGCTGGGCTCCGTGCTCGGGGACCTCGAGAAGGCCGCGGCGGAGCTGGGCTGGCGGGTCGAGCTCGAGCAGGAGGACCTCCTCGAGGCGCGCCTGCTGCGGGAGGCGGACCTCGGGGCGGACCTCACGGGTGACCTCGCTGGCGTGTTCGGCTTCGGTCTGCGCATCGAGCCGGCTCCGGGTCAGGCGGCGGGGCCGCCGGACGCGTGGGACCTGCTCGAGCGCGTGGGGCAGCCGCCGGGTTCTGGTGTCACGCTGAGTCTCGACCACGTCGTCGTCGCCGCGCCCTACACGGACCCGCACCCGTACACGGATCCGCACCCCTATACGGACCCTCACCCGTACACGGATCCGCACCCCTACACCGACCCGCACCCGTACACGGACCCGCACCCGGCCCCGGGGCTCGCCGAGTACGGGCACGCGGGCTACGGCGGCCGTGGCCCCGTGGGCTGGGTGGGCCCCACGCCGCGCCGCCGGTTCAAGGACGGTGACACGGTGAACCGCACGGCGGACGGCATCGAGCGGCCCGTCGTGGCCGTCCTCGACTCGGGGACCGGTGCGCACCCGTGGCTCGGGGACGACGTGGTGGTGCGCGACCCGCGCGTGCACGGCCTGCCGATCGGCACGTTCCCGGTCCCACCCTCGCTCGAGGAGGACTGCGAGGGCGGGGGCATGTCGATCGCCCCGCTCACAGGTCCGCTCGACCCGGTCGCGGGGCACGGCACGTTCATCTCGGGGGTGGTGTTCCAGCAGTGCCCGGACGCGGTCATCATGGCGTGCCGGCTCTACGGCGGGACGGGTTTCATCGCGGAGTGGGACCTGCTGCGCTCGTTGCGCCGGCTCCTCGTGTTCCACCTGTTCGGGCTGCACCACCGCAAGGGCTACTACCCCGTGGACGTGCTGGTCCTCTCGCTCGGGTACCGGCACGAACGGCCCGAGGACGCGCTCTTCGACGCCCCGTTCGCGCAGCTCCTCGACGCGTTGCGTCGGCACGGGATCGCCGTCGTCGTCTCCGCCGGGAACTCGGGTGACCTGCGTCCCCTGTACCCCGCGGCGTTCGCGCCGCGCCTGAACTGGTCCACCACGCCGCCGTCCGCGGTCCCGCCGTCGACGCTCCCGCTCGACGACCCGCCCGTGCTGTGCGTCGCGGCGACCAACCCGAACGGCACCACTGCCCTGTTCAGCAACGACGGCGAGTGGGTCACGTGCTCGCGTCCCGGCGCGGGGATCGTGAGCACGATGCCCACGACGATGCGCGGTTCGCGGGGCCCGTCCACGGAGCTGCACGGGCGCCGCCCGGGGGAGCGGCGGGCCACGATCGACCCGGACGACTTCGCGGGCGGGTTCGGCACGTGGAGCGGCACGTCATTCGCCGCGCCGGTGCTCGCGGGCGAGCTCGCGGCGCACCTCCTCGCGCAGCGCGCCGCTTCCGGCGAGGGTGCGGCGAGCGCTACGGTGCCAGAGCGGTGCAAGGAGACCTGGAAGGCCATCACGGCCACGACGGGGCTCGAGCCGGACTCCTGACGAAGCCGGCCCCACCGCCCGGGAGCAACGAGGTGGTGGGGCATGGCGGACGTCGCTGCGGCGCGCGTCGCGCTCGACGCCGCGCTCTCCGCTGCCTCCGGCGGGCACCCCGAGGAGGCGTCCGAGGGGTTCCGTAGCGCGTTGAGCCACCTTGGTCCCGCGCAGGACAAGGCGAAGGACGGGGCCGACGACGGCGCCTACGTGCGGGCCCGCAGCCTCTTGGGGCTCGCCATGAGCGAGCTCGAGCTCAGCGGTGACGTGCCCGCCGCGGAGTCCCGGCTCGCGGTGGCCGCGCGCTGGGCGCGACGAGCCGGCTCGGACGCCCTCCACGTGGCGGTGCTCGGTCAGCTCGGTCTCGCGCGGCTGCGCACGGGGGACTCGCCCGGCGCCCTCGAGGCGCTCGACGAGGCCGTGACGTGGCTCGACGCGGCCGAGCCCGTGGACGCGATCCGGATCCTCCTCAACAGGGGCACGCTCTTGCTCGAGCTCGGGCGGCTCGACGACGCCCGGGCGGACCTGCGCGCGAGCGCCGAACGTTCCGAGGCGGCCGGGGACGCGCTGCGCGTGTTCAAGGCGCGGCACAACCTCGGCTACGCGCACTTCCTGGCCGGGGACCTGCCCGCCGCGCTCGCCGCGATGGCCGAGGCGGCGCGGGTCGAGCAAGGCGCGTCGCCCGCCGTCGCGCTCCTCGACCGTGCCCAGGTGCTCGTCGACGCGGGTCTCGTCGCGGAGGCCGACCAGCTGCTCGCCGAGGCGGCTGAGCTGTTCGAGGCCTCGCGGCTCGAGCACGACCTCGCCCAGGTCGAGCTCACGAGAGCGCGCTGTGCGCTGCTCGTCCGGGAGCCCGACAACGCCTTGCGGTGGGCCCGCGCGGCCCGGGCCCGCTTCGCCGCGCGAGGGAACGGACCGTGGCTCGCTCGTGCGGAGCTCGCCGAGTGCCAAGCCCTCCTCGCGGGACTGCTCGATGCTCCGGACCGGGCACCCGACGCGCTCGCGGAGGTCGCCGCGCAGGCCGGTGCGCTCGCCGATCGCGAGGGGGTGTCGCGACTCTCGCGGGACGCCCACCTCACGGCGGCCGAGGCCTTCGCGGGTGCGGGCCGGTCCGCCGAGGCTCATGCCGCGCTCGCTCGGGCGAGCCAGGGCGCGTGGCGGTCCCCGCTCCCGCTCGCCGTGCGGGCCCGCCTCGTCAAGGCCCAGCTCGCGCTCGATGCGGGGGACCGGGCCGCCGCGCGCCGCCACGTGCGCGGTGGGCAAGAGCTGCTCGCCGAGCACCGCCGCCAGTTCGGCTCGGTCGAGGCCGTCGCCGCCGCCGCCGTGCACGGGGTTCGGCTCACGGAGCTCGACGTCGGGGCCGCGCTCGCCACGGGGCGGCCCGCCGCGGTGCTCGAGGCCGTCGAACGGGGGCGGGCGACGTTCGCCGGTCCCGCGCGGGTGCGCCCGCCCGACGACACGGAGCTCGGTGACCTGCTGAGCGAGCTGCGGCGCTGCGTCGAGCGGTACCGCGTGCTCGGGCCCGACGGCGACGCTGCCGCCGACGCCGAGCGTGACGAGCTCGCCCGCCGTGCCGTGC
>JAAYZM010000117.1 GCA_012514835.1 Actinomycetales bacterium | reverse complement strand
GGCTGGTTGGCTACGTTCGGAAGGGATAACCGCTGAAAGCATCTAAGCGGGAAGCCTGCTTCAAGATGAGGTTTCCACGGGCTTAGGCCCGAGAGGCACCCGGTAGACCACCGGGTAGATAGGCCGGATGTGGAAGTGGGGACTAAAGACCCATGGAGCTGACCGGTACTAATAAGCCGACAACTTGACACATACTTTAATGTTGCACGCGTCCACTGTGCGGTTCCCGAGATATGGTCGGGAATCACCCGCAAACATCTCAATAGAGTTACGGCGGTCATAGCGAGGGGGAAACGCCCGGTCCCATTCCGAACCCGGAAGCTAAGCCCCTCAGCGCCGATGGTACTGCACTGGAGACGGTGTGGGAGAGTAGGTCGCCGCCGGACATTCTTTCACGATGGGCTCACCCGCAAGGGTGAGCCCATCGTCGTTTCTGGGATGCGATAATCGCTCCCGACGAGAGGACTACCGGTGGCAGACGACGATCAGCGCCCGAGGCGATCGAACGATCGGGACCGCAGTAACTACTCCGAGCGAGGCCGCCGGACCAGCAGCGGTGGACCCGCGCCCCGGGGTGAGCGTCGAAGCGGCACGTCCAGCACCGGGCGTGGCCCACGTGACGAGCGTGATGATCGTCGTACCAGCTCGCGTCCGCCCCAGCACGCACGCGAAGAACGCGAGCCCGCACCCGAGATCGACCCCGACGTCACCTTCAGCGACCTCGACCGATCCGTGCGCGGACGGCTCCGCGGACTGTCGAAGGAGAACGCCGAGCAGGTTGGCCTCCACCTCGTCATGGCCGGGCGGCTCCTGGACACCGACCCTGAGCTTGCCTACGCGCACGCGGCCGTTGCGGTCCGTCGCGCAGGCCGCATCGACATCGTGCGGGAGGCCGCCGGCATCACTGCGTACCGGACCGGGCGCTACGCCGAGGCTCTGCGCGAGCTGCGCACCGTGCGGCGGCTCAACGGTTCGTCCGAGCACCTCCCGCTCATGGCGGACTGTGAGCGGGGCCTCGGACGTCCGGACCGGGCGATCGCTCTAGCGAGCTCCCCGGAAGCGAGTGAGCTCGACGCCGAGGGGACGATCGAGCTCACCGTCGTGGTCAGCGGTGCGCGGCTTGATCTCGAGGACCCCGAAGCGGCTCTCGCCACGCTCGCACCGTTGAGCTCTCCCGACCGGTCGGTGGCTGCGCGCATCGCGCAAGCACGCGCACTCGCCCTCGAGGCGCTGGGACGCCCGGACGAGGCGGCCCGTGCGACCGAGGGATTCAGCCCTGCCGAGCTCGGCGAGGTCGAGGAGGACCTCGTAGTCGTCGACCTGGCTGACGAGGACGAGGCCGAGGACGCGGAGGAGGCGCAGTGAGCGGTCGGGGGCTCATCGGGACCACGGACAGCCCGGCACGTACCTACGACCTCGCGCTGGTGGACCTCGACGGGGTCGCCTACCGGGCGCACGAGCCGATCGACCACGCGTCGGCGTCTCTCGTCGCGGCGCGCGAGGCCGGGATGTCGCTCGTGTTCGTCACGAACAACGCGTCGCGCGAGCCCGAAGAGGTCGCCGCCCAGCTGACCGAGCTCGAGATCCCCACCCGTCCGGACGAGGTTCTCACGGCGGCCCAGGCGGCGGCCGCTCTGCTGGCCACCCGGTTGGCGCCGGGGGACAAGGTGCTCGTGGTCGGCGGGAAGGGGCTGCGCACCGCGACGGCCCAAGCGGGGTTCCAGGTGGTCGATCACGCGGACGACGAGCCCGTCGCCGTGGTCCAAGGATTCAGCCCTGACCTGGGATGGCGTCAGCTCGCCGAGGCCGCCTATGCGGTCGAGCGCGGTGCATGGCACGTCGCGAGCAACCTCGACCTCTCGCTCCCTACGGACCGCGGCTTCGCACCGGGCAACGGTGCACTCGTGGGCGCCGTGGTGCACGCGACGGGTGTCACGCCGGACAGCTCCGGCAAGCCGAGCCCTGCGATGTACGAGCTCGCGGTCTCGCGGCACGGGGCCACCGCGCCGCTCGTGGTGGGCGACCGGCTCGACACCGACCTCGCGGGCGCGCGCGCCGGCGGCATCCCCGGGCTGCACGTCTTCACCGGGGTCAGCAGCGCCCGCGACGCGGTGCTCGCGAAGCCCGGTGAGCGCCCGCACCTGCTCGGCGCCGACCTGCGCGCCCTGCACGAACCGCACCCCGAGCCGCAGAGCGCGGCAGAGGGCTGGTGGACGTGCCGTGAGGCGGCCGCCCGGGTCGTGGGCGAGCGGCTCGAGCTCGACGGGTCAGGGATCGACCTCGTACGTGCGGCGTGCGCTGCCGCGTGGGCCTCGACCGACGACGGCGCCCCCGTCGACCCGACCAGTGTTCCTGCGCTCCCGGCGTAGAGGGCGGTGCTGACCGCTCGATGACGCGCGGCGCACGTCGTTCCACAGGAGAATCGATGCTCCCGGCGCGGGCCGGTAGCGTGGAGGGGTGGATCACATCGACAGCACAGGAGCTCCCACGGGCGGGGAGCCGGACACCTCGCGTGCCGGCGAGCTCGTCGAGGACGGCCCCACGGGCGACCAGGTGGTCGACGAGGCGCTCGAGGTGATCTTCGACCTCGACTCGCGTCCCTTGCGCGAGCACGTCACGGCGTTCGAGTCGGTGCACGGCGCGCTCCAGGACCGCCTCGCGGAAGGACAGCGGTAACGCCGTGCCCCGGCAGCGGCTCGACGTGGCGCTCGTGCGCGCGGGGCTCGCGCGCTCGCGCAGCCATGCCGCCGAGCTCGTGGGTGCCGGGCGCGTGCGCGTCGACGGCAACCCGGCGGCCAAGTCGGCGCTGCCTGTCGCGGACACCCAGCGGCTCGACGTCGTCGTCGGCCCGGACCACGTCTCGCGAGCGGGGCGCAAGCTCGCCGGAGCGCTCGACGCGCTCGAGCCCCTCGGGCTCGAGGTCGGGGGCAGGACGGCGCTCGACGCGGGAGCCTCGACGGGTGGTTTCACCGAGGAGCTGCTGCGGCGCGGGGTGTCGCTCGTGCACGCCGTCGACGTGGGCCACGGCCAGCTCGCCGAACCCTTGCGGGAGCACCCCCAGGTGCGCCCCGCCGAGGGCGTGAACGTGCGCTACCTCGCGGCGGGCGACCTCGACCCCGTCCCCGACCTCGTGGTCGCGGACCTCTCCTTCATCTCCCTGCGCCTCGTGCTCGCGCCGCTCGCCGCGGTCGCCACACCCGGTGCGGACCTCGTGCTGCTCATCAAGCCGCAGTTCGAGGTGGGCCGGGAACGGCTCGGTTCCGGGGGAGTGGTCCGGGACGAGAAGGACCGGCGCGCCGCGGTCGACGCCGTGCTGGCCGACGCCGAGTCGCTCGGCTGGACGCTGCGCGACGTGCGCGAGTCCGTGCTGCCCGGTCCGAGCGGCAACGTCGAGCACTTCGCCTGGTGGCAGGCACCGGGAGGAACGCCATGACCCGCACCGCCCTTCTCGTGGCGCACCCCTCGCGCCCTGAAGCCCTCACGGCGGCCCGCGAGGCTGAGGTGGCGCTCGCCGAGGCCGGCTTCACGGTCCGCTCCGACTCGGACGGCATCACTGCTGAGGAGCTCGCGACGGTGGAGGTCGCCGTCGTCCTCGGCGGGGACGGTACGATCTTGCGTACTGCAGAGCTCACGCGTGGGACGAACGTACCGATCCTCGGGGTGAACCTCGGGCACGTCGGCTTCCTCGCCGAGTCGGAGCGCGAGGACATCTCCGCGGCGGCGGCCCGGCTCGCCGCGGGGGACTACGAGGTCGAGGAGCGCGGCACGCTCGACGTCACCGTGCGCCAGAACGGCACCGAGGTCGCGCGCGACTGGGCCCTTAACGAGGCGACCGTCGAGAAGGCGAACCCCGGGCGCATGCTCGAGGTCGCCGTCGAGGTCGACGGACGCCCGCTGTCTGCGTTCGGCTGCGACGGCGTGGTCATGGCCACGTCCACCGGCTCGACGGCGCATGCGTTCTCCGCGGGCGGTCCCGTCGTGTGGCCGGACGTCGACGCGATGCTGCTCGTCCCGGTCTCCGCGCACGCGCTGTTCGCCCGGCCGCTCGTCGTCGGCCCCGGCTCGGTCCTCGCGCTCGAGATCCTCGCGCGTTCCGCGACGGCGGGAACCATGAGCTGCGACGGCGCACGCGGGCGCGAGCTGCCCGTGGGCACCCGAGTCGAGGTGCGCCGTTCGCCCGTGCCCGTGCGGCTCGCGCGGCTCAGCCCCGCCCCGTTCACGGACCGGCTCGTGGGCAAGTTCTCGCTCCCCGTCGCCGGCTGGCGCGGCCGATCCCAGGAGGGCTGAGTGTTCGAGGAGATCCGCATCGAGAACCTCGGCGTGATCGGGGCCGCTCGGCTCCCGCTCGGCCCGGGGCTCACGGTCATCACGGGGGAGACGGGCGCCGGCAAGACGATGGTGCTCACGGGCCTGGGCTTGCTGCTCGGGGCGAAGGCCGACGCGAGCACGGTGCGGCTCGGCCAGGAGGTCGCGGCGGCCGAGGGACGCGTCGTGCTCGCCGAGGGGTCCGCGGCGCTCGCCCGGGCGCGGGACGCCGGGGCGGAGCCCGACGACGACGGTTCCCTGCTGCTGGTCCGCACCATCGTGGCGGGTCGCTCCCGGGCCGCCGTCGGCGGGCGCAGCGTCCCGCAAGCCGTCCTCGGGGAGATCGCGGAAGAGCTCGTCACGGTGCACGGCCAGGCCGAGCAGGCGCGGCTGCGCTCGCCCTCGCGGCAACGGCTCGCGCTCGACGAGCTCGCGGGGCGAGCCCACCTCGACCTCGTCGCGGAGCACCGCGACGGCTGGGCCGAGCGCGGGCGGCTCCAGGCCGAGCTCGACACGCTCGTGGGGCAGGCCCAGGAACGGGCCAGGGAGGCGGAGCTGTTGCGGCTGGGCCTCATCGAGATCGAGCGGGTGGACCCGCAACCGGGCGAGGACGCGGAGCTCGCGGGCCTCGCGACGCGCCTCGCCAACGCGGAGGACCTGCGCGGCGGGGTCGCGCTCGCGCACACCGCGCTCGTGGGGGACGACGACGTCGAGGCGCTCGGCGCGGCGAGCGCGATCGAGGCGGCCCGCAAGGCGCTCGAGCAGGCCGCCGCGCACGACGAGACGCTCGGTGAGCTCGTGCGGCGCACCCAGGAGGTCGGGTATCTCGTCGCGGACCTCGCGACCGAGCTGTCGAGCTATGCGCAGGAAGTGCAGGCTGACCCGGCCCGCCTCGAGCAGGTCGAGTCGCGGCGCGCCCAGCTGGGCCGGCTCACGCGCAGCTTCGGGCCGGACCTCGACGCCGTGCTCGTGTGGTCGCGCACGGCGGCCGAACGGCTCACCGAGCTCGACGGCGGCACGGAGCGCGTCGACGAGCTGCGCGCGCGCGT
>JAAYZM010000116.1 GCA_012514835.1 Actinomycetales bacterium | reverse complement strand
GATGCAAAACCTTTTGGATCGTGGTGATCTCTCACCAGCGCAATGGCGCGCGATCGAAGGAGACGAGGATGAGGAAGTCCCGCAGGTGGCGGTCCGCGGTACGCGCGGTGCTCGCCGGGCTCGCGTGCGCAGCCCTGCTCGTCCCGGGTCAGGCGGCCTCGGTCGCTGCCGACGGCCCGGGTAGCAACGCCTTGCCGGACCGGCCGTTCGACGAGAACGGCACGGGCTGGATCTACAACTACGTCCACGCGTGGCCCGGGGCCGGGACCGAGTACCGCGGCGAGTTCCCCTACATGTCGTGGGCGTACGAGGACGAGGGACCCGGCTACGAGGCGACCCGCTTCTCGTTCATCACCGAGCAGCTCAACAACGGCTGGTACACCGACCGCGGCCAGTCCGGGATGATCGTCTACGGCCCTTACAAGGCGGGCGGTCACTGGCGCGGGCTCACCGCGATCGACCACTTCGACACGGACCCGGTCGAGAACGGGACCCTCGAGGAGTTCCGCGAGCTCGTCGAGGCTGCCCACGCTCGCGGCATCACGGTCGTGACGTACATCGCGCTCATCTACATGCACCACGACAACCCGCTGTTCCTGCAGGCCGAGCAGGACATGGCACCGGGCGGTGCGTTCTGGGCCGAGCCGGGGGTCAAGGATCCTGCCTACGACGGTCCCGCCGAGCTGTTCCTGTGGGACACCCGCCCCGAGGGTGGGGTGTTCCATCCGAAGACGACGCGGTGCGGGCAGTGGGACGCCGAGAAGCGCACCTTCGACGGCGAGCCGTGCAACAGCACCACGGACGCCTACGCGCCGCCCCCAGGGATGGACGCGAACCTCCCGCAAGCCGCGTGGTGGGCGTGGAGCGAGACCGCGCAGCGCTGGTACGGCACGTCGTGGCGATTCCCCGCGATCAACTACTTCGGCGAGGCCGGGGTCGAGTACGCGAAGAGCGTCGTCCGGTTCTGGCTCGACCAGGGTGTCGACGGCTTCGAGTTCGACGCACCGCAGTCGATGTGGGGCGCGCAGGCGAGCAGCAACTACTTCGGCACGGTCGAGGACCGCGAGTGGGTCTCGACCGAGGTCCAGATCACGGCCGCGCGTGAGCACGCTCCCGACAAGCAGCTCTACCTGCACGCCGAGGGCACCGGGACGTACTCGAACATGGTGCGCAACGACCGGGTGGGCTACACGCACGTGCTGCTCAACGGCGACAACGACGAGGACTCCTTCACGATCCGCGTCGCCCCACAGGTCCCGGGCGAGCCGTGGGCGAACCCGAACGGCGGGACGGTCACGGTCGACCGTCTCGACGAGCACTGGCAGGCCTACGCCGACTCGCGGCGCATGAACGGCCGTGGCATCTACGCGTGGTCGGTCTACAACTGGGACCAGCCGCACGAGATGCGCGCGCTCGACGCCGCGGTGCAGGCGGGCATGGGCGCCGTCTACTCGATCGACTACCAGGAGTACTGGACGCCCAACACGACCACTCCCGAGCCGGGCGGCCTCGAGGCGGAGGGGGAGGAGCGGTACTTCGACGTCTTCCGGGCGATGAAGAAGTCCTCCGCACTGGTTCCCGCAGCGACACGCGAACGTCTCCTCACCAACGACGACGACCGCGCCTACGCGGTGCTGCGCCGCTCGACGGACCGCAGCGAGACGGTCCTCGCGCTGTACAACTTCGACTCGGCGCCCAAGGGCTTCAAGGTCAGCCTCGCGAACACCGGCGTCGTCGTCCCGCAGGTCCCCGTGGACCTCGCGACCGATGCCGCAGGCCCCGCGATCCAGGACACGGAGCAGACCTTCTGGCTCCCGCCCTTCGGGTACCAGTTCCTGCGGGTGCAGGCAGGAGAGCCGACTCCCGCGTGGGACCTCCTCGACAGCGCCGACCCCGGCTGGGAGCTCGGGACCGGCGTCGAGGAGATCGCTGACGCGACCGCGTACCGCGGCTCGCGCTCTCTCGGGACCGGTGAGGGCACCGAGATCCGACTGACCTTCGAGGGCACCGCGCTCGAGGCTTACGGCTGGAAGGGGCGCAGGGCGAGCGGTTCGGGCGCGCTCGGCTCGGACGCGGTCGAGGTCTACCTCGACGGTGGCGCGGCCCCGGTGCTCACCTATCGCCAGCACCTGGGCAACGTGACCCCGCTCGGCGGGTGGCCGGCCGACAATGCAGGGCTGTACAACCAGCAGCTGTTCTCCCTCACGGGTCTCGAGCCTGGTGAGCACACCCTGGTGATCAAGAACGCCGACCCGAACGGAAGGCCGTTCGGCGTGGACTTCGTCAAGGTCGCCGAGGAGGCCTTCACGGTTCCTCAGGCTCCGGAGTGCGACGCGACGTGCGTCGACACCGAGCCCCCCGTCACCGAGATCACGATCGGTGAGCCGGAGCACGGGGACCTCGGCCCGGTCACCTTCGAGCTCTCCGCGAGCGACGACGTCTCGGGCGTGGTCCGCACTGAGTATCTGCTCGACGATGGCGAGTGGACGACCTACACGGGTCCGGTGACCGTGAGCGAGGCGGGCGAGCACCTGGTGCAGTTCCGCTCGACCGACCTCGCGGGGAACGTCGCCGGGCCCGAGGAGGCACGCCTCGAGGTGGTCGCCGCGGGTGACGCGACGGGGCTACGGGCGCTCGTCGACTCGCTCGCTGCGCTTGCGGCAGACGGCGGCTTCGACCGCTACACCGCAGCGAGCCACGCGGCACTGCTCGACGCCCTCGCTGCGGCCCGCGCCGTGACCGAGGTGCCCGCGCGACAGGCCACGATCGACGCCGCGTACGCCGCGGTGCTCGACGCGCTCGACGGGCTCGAGGTCGCAGCTCCGGACAAGACGACGCTCCGGCAGATCGTCGACGCGGCGAGGACGGTCCTCGCCGAGGGCTCCTTCACGAAGTCCTCGACCGCGCGCCTCACGAAGGCGATCGCAGCAGCGACGGCGGTGCTCAAGGACCCGCGCGCGAGCGAGCGCGAGGTCTCGCGTGCGATCACGGGAGTGACCGACGCGTTGTCCCGCCTCAAGGCTGCGCGCCCGACGGTCGTCAAGGTCAAGACTGCCCAGACCCAGCTCCGGCTCGTGCGGGGCAAGGCCTTCACTTTGCCCGCGAGGGTCTACCTCAATGGCGCCGAGCCGGCGGGGGCGGAAGGGCTGCGCTGGAAGTCGTCGCGGCCCAAGGTCGCGACCGTGTCCAAGACCGGTCGTATCAAGGCCAGGAAGACTGGCACGACGACGATCACGATGACGACGCGGGCCAAGGGTGCCTCGGGCAAGAAGGTCACCAAGCGCGTCAAGGTCAAGGTGGTCGCGAAAGCCTCGAGGGCGAAGGTCAGCAAGGTGACGGCCACGGTCCCGCGCACGATGCGTCTCGGCCGCACTGCGTACGTCACGGGGAGGTACCACCCCGCGAAGGCGACGGGTGTGCGGGTCACCTATGCGACCGCGAAGCGTGGCGTCGTCGAGGTCGACGAGGTCGGCCGGCTCGTCGCCGTCTCGAAGGGGACCGACACGGTCCTCGTGCGTGCGGGCGGCGTGACGAAGAAGTACAAGGTCACGGTGCGGTGAGCGCCAGTGGGGGCCGGGCGGCAGCTCGCCGCCCGGCCCCCACGCTCCCTTCGTGCTCGGTCCAAGGGGTCGCGGGGGGTGCGTCACCCATAATCAGGTCATGGCCAGGATCACCATCGAGGACGTCGCCAACGAGGCGGGCGTGAGCATCACGACCGTCTCGCACGTGTTCAGCGGGCACCGACCCGTGAACGCCGAGACGAAGCAGATGGTCGAGCAGGTCGCCAAGCGCCTCGGCTACCGGCCCAACGCGATCGCCCGGAGCCTGCGGCTGCGCACCTCCCAGACGATCATGATCGTGGTTCCGGACATCACGAACTCCTTCTACCCCGAGTACGCGCGCAGCATCCAGGACGTCATCGGCCCCGCGGGCTTCCACTCGCTGCTGTGCAACACGGACGCGCGCGAGCGCGAGGAGCTAGCCTTCCTCGAGGAGGCGCGCTCGCGCCGCCTCAACGGCGTCGTCTTCGTGGGCTTCAGGGTCGAGCCTGAGGCGCTGCGCCCGCTCGCCGACGACGGCATCTGCGTCGTCAACGTCGGTGGCCCTGTGCCGGGCAGCACGATCGACAGCGTGTGCTTCGACGACCGTGCCGCGAGCGCCGAGATGACACACTTCGTGATCGACCGCTACGGAAGCGATGTCGCGTTGATCGACGGCGACGCGGAGGCTCCCGTGAGCCGTCACCGCCGGGAGGGCTTCGAGGACGCGTGCCGCGAGGCGGGAGTGCCCGACCGCGAGATGGTCGTGCTCCTCGAGGAGTTCGACCGTGCGGGTGGTGCGCGGGGGATGCGCGCCCTGCTCGACCGAGAGGTGCGCCCGCGTGCCGTCGTCTGCGCGAACGACATGATCGCGATCGGTGCGATCGACGTCGCGCGTGAGGAGGGGCTGCGCATCCCCGAGGACGTCGCGATCACGGGGTTCGACGACGTCGACCTCGCGACGGTCGTCACGCCTCAGCTCACGACGGTCCACGCAGACGGACCGCGCCTCGGTGCAGAGGCGGGTCGGCTCCTGCTGAGCCGGATGACGGGCGAGCACGATGGTGAGGGCCGCCACGTCGTCGTGCCACACGAGCTCGTGGTGCGCGCCTCGGCGTGACGACTCGCGCCGAGGCTCAGCCCTCGACGAGCTTGAGGGTGCGCCGCGCGAGGTCGGAGATCACGGCGTTGTCGTAGCCGAAGATCGCGGAACGGGTGCGGTTCTCGAGCGGGGCGACGAAGTGCTCGGGCAGCGCCGCGGCACCGAGCACGACCCCGGCGACAGAGCCTGCGGTCGCGCCGTTCGAGTCGGTGTCCCAGCCGCCCTGGACCGTGAGCCCGACGGTCGCGGAGAAGTCGTCCTCGCCCCACAGCAGCCCCGCGGCGATCACGGCGGCGTTGTTGATCGTGTGCACCCAGGAGTAGTGCCCCCAGCGCTCCTGGATCGCCGCGATCGCCTGCTCCCATGCGAGTCCTTCGTCGCGCATGTCGCGCACCGCCCGCAACGCCTCGGCGAGCCGCGACCGCGGCGGCACGTAGTCGAGCGAGCGGTCGAAGGCCTCGCGAACCGTCGCGGACGAGAACGCGCCGGCAAGCAGCGCGGCCGACCACAGCTCGCCGTAGACCCCGTTGGCGACGTGCGAGAGCGTCGCGTCCTGGTAGGCGAGGGTGAGCGCCGCGACGGGGCGGCCGGGGTTGGT
>JAAYZM010000115.1 GCA_012514835.1 Actinomycetales bacterium | reverse complement strand
TCCCTGTCGCTGAAGGCCACCCAGGAAGACCCGTGGCAGACCTTCGCCCGCACCCACGCGATCGGCCAGATCGTGCCGGGCAAGGTCACCAAGCTCGTCCCCTTCGGCGCGTTCGTGCGCGTCGAGGACGGCATCGAGGGCCTCGTGCACATCTCGGAGCTGGCCGTGCGCCACGTCGAGATCCCCGAGCAGGTCGTCCAGGTGGGCGACGACGTCTTCGTCAAGGTCATCGACATCGACCTCGAGCGTCGCCGCATCTCGCTGTCGCTCAAGCAGGCGAACGAGGGCGTGGACCTGAACTCCGAGGAGTTCGACCCCGCGCTCTACGGCATGGCTGCCGAGTACGACGAGCAGGGCAACTACACGTTCCCCGAGGGCTTCGACTCCGAGACGAACGAGTGGCTCGAGGGCTTCGAGGCGCAGCGTGAGGCCTGGGAGGCGCAGTACGCCGAGGCGCACACGCGCTGGGAGGCGCACCGCAAGCAGGTCGCCGAGGCCGCCAAGGCCGACGCCGCTGCCGCGGAGGGTGGGGACGCCGAGGCGCCCGCCACCTACTCCTCGGCCGTGCCGGACGCTCCCGCCGAGGGCACGCTCGCCTCGGACGAGGCGCTCGCCGCGCTCCGCGAGAAGCTCACGGGCAACTGATCTCGACGGGCTTCGCCCGCGACGGATCTCACGAAGGCCGGTCACCGTACGGTGGCCGGCCTTCGGCGTCCCCGGGTTAGGGTGACCTTCGTGTCTACCGCCTCGCGCCCCGCGCGCTCCCGAGTCGCCCACGAGCTCAAGCTCCGGACGGTCACCGTCCGCGCCGTCACCGACCTCACCGCCCACCTACGCCGAGTGACCCTGACGGGCGCCGCGCTCGAGGACTTCGCGAGCGTCGGTCCCACGGACCACATCAAGCTGTTCCTCGCCGACCCGTCCACCGGCCTGGTGCACCTGCCTGACGGCAACGGGGGCGTCACCCCGCCCGGCGGGGCGTCGGTGCGTCGCGACATGACGCCGCGTGCGTTCCGGCCCGACTCGGCGTCCGGGGGCCCCGAGCTCGACCTCGACGTCGTGGTGCACGAGCAGGCCGACACCCCTGACGGTCCGCTCGCGGTGTGGATCGACACCGTGCGTCCCGGTGACTCTGTCTCCTTCGTGGGGCCGCGCGGCTCAAAGCTCGTTCCGGAGGGCTACGCCCGCGCGGTGGTCGCGGCCGACGAGACGGCCCTGCCCTCCGTCGCGCGGTGGCTCGAGCTGCTCGACCCCACCATGGACGTCCTCGTGCTCGCCGAGGTCCAGGGCCCCGGCGAGGAGGCGTACCTCGACGGGCTGCGTCCCGGCGTCGAGGTGCGGTGGCTGCACCGCGGTGACGCGGCGCCGGGCGCGTCGAGCGTCCTCGCGGAAGCGTTCGCCGAGCTGGGTGCGATCGACGCGGACACGTTCGTGTGGGTCGGCGGTGAGGCGACCTCGCTCGTCCCGGTGCGCCGCCACCTGCGCCGCGACCTGGGACTGCCCGCGGCCCAGGCCGAGGTCCAGGGCTACTGGCGCCGCGGCGTGGGGGACTACGACCACCACGCGCCGATCGACCCGAGCGACCCGGACTAGACCCTGCGGTCCGGTGCGCCGTCCGGCAGGATGGAGCGCATGCAGCGGATCGGGCTCACGGGAGGCATCGCGTCGGGCAAGTCCGTCGTGCTGCGACGGTTCGCCGAGCGGGGCGCCGTCGTCGTGGACCACGACCTCCTCGCGCGCGAGGCGGTCGCCCCGGGTTCCGTCGGCCTCGACCAGGTGATCGAGGCCTTCGGTGCCGGGGTGCTCGGGTCCGACGGCGGCCTCGACCGGGCCGCGCTCGCCGACGTCGTGTTCGCCGACGCCGACGCGCGGGAGCGCCTCAACGCGATCGTCCACCCCGAGGTCCGGCGGTTGTCCGCCGAGCGCGACGCGCAAGCGGGGGCGGCCGACGACGGTGCCGTCGTGGTGCACGACATCCCGCTGCTCGTCGAGGTGGGCCTCGCCGACTCGTTCCACCTCGTGGTGGTGGTCGACGCGCCCGTCGAGCTGCGCGTGCACCGCCTCGTCGAGGGCCGAGGTCTCACGGAGGCCGACGCCCGGGCCCGCGTCGCGGCGCAGGCCGACGACGAGACCCGGCTCGCCGCGGCGGACGTGGTGCTCGACGGCTCGGGGACCGAGCTCGAGCTTCGCAGCCAGGTCGATGCTCTCTGGGAGCGCCTGCTCGCCGAACGTGAGGCCGAGCTGCCCGCTCCTTAGCCCGGTGTGCCCCACGACACGGGGAGCCCGTGCGCGGGCGCCTCACCGAGCAGGAGCTCCTGGCCGCCCGGCCACGTGCGAGCGCTGACCACGAACCGGTAGTCGCCGTCCGGCGCGAGGCGGCGTGGCTCGAAGGCGATGTGGACGAGCGGGCTGGTGGGCGTCGCGAGCGCACCGAGCTGGGCGAGCCGCGCGGTCACGCGCTCCTGCTCGTCTCGAGGCACGTACTGCCACATGACCGAGTGCCACACGACCGTGAGCGCACCCTCGGCCAGCTCGAGCGAGTCGAGCAGCTCGGCCGCACCGGTGCGGACGCGCCGGACCGGCACGGTGCTGGCGAGGGAGATCGCCGCGCGCAGCCGGGCGAGGCGTGCCTCCTGGTCGGGCCACACGTAGGACTCGAGGCGCAGGGCACCCTCCGGGGTGGTGGGATCCACGGGGGAGAGGTCGCCTCCGACGCGTTCGATCACGCTGAGGTCCGACGGCGCGGCGCCCGGCACCGTGTCCCACGCCGGGTCGAGCACCACGGCGGAGTCCGGTCCCCACGTCCCGCCGTCGGCGGCGACGTACCGGAACTGGTCCGCGAGGAGGTTGAGCCCGCCCGAGGCCCCGAGCTCCCACAGGCGGACGGGAAGCGGCTCGGGGCCGACGACGTGCAGGAGCGCACCGAGCAGCGCGGCGGACCGTCCCGTCTCGTTGGTCTGGGGTGCGAGCTCGAGTCCCGCTCGAACCTCGGCGGCCCGCGTCTCGAGGAGCGTGCGCAGGGCGGGCCACGCAGCGTCCGGATCTCCGTCCCCGCCCGTGCTCGGCAGGTGTGCCGCGAGGTCCGGTGCCTGGCCCGCGAGGGCGAGCCGGTGGGCGGTGCCGACGAGCCGCAGCGCGACGGCGGACGGTCCGGGGTCTCCCGCCCGGTCGCGCAGCACGTCGGCCGCGGGGCCACCCGCCTCGACGTCGTCGGCCACGTGGGCCAGGAGGACGCCGTAGAAGGGGGAGCCGAGCTCGTGGCAGGCCCTGGACTGGTGGCGGACGTGCTCGACGAGGCGAGTCAGGTCATGGGTCACGAGAGCCAGCGTACGGAGTGTCAGTGGCCCGGCGTAGCGTGGTGGCATGCGTCCAGTCACTGATCTCGTGCGCGCCGAGGCACCCTTCGAGGTCATCACCGAGTACACCCCGTCGGGGGACCAGCCAGCGGCGATCGCCGAGCTGACCTCGCGCATCACGGCGGGGGAGAAGGACGTCGTGCTGCTCGGCGCGACCGGCACGGGCAAGTCCGCGACCACGGCCTGGCTCGTCGAGAAGCTGCAGCGCCCCACGCTCGTCATGGCACCCAACAAGACGCTCGCCGCGCAGCTCGCCACGGAGTTCCGCGAGCTGCTGCC
>JAAYZM010000017.1 GCA_012514835.1 Actinomycetales bacterium | reverse complement strand
TCTACAAGCTTTCTGCAGAGCTGGGCGTTCGACTTACAGTAATCCGACAGGCGATGTCTCCCTTCGGTGGAGCGAGTGTAGATCTCCTCGACGATAGTGAGGCCGAGGTGTCGGCGCATGCTCTCGGCGAAGTGCCGTCCCCCGTGGGTGAGGCCCCTGAGATCCTGCCGGTCCTCGTCCAGCATGTCGCCAAGCCAAAGCAAGATCTTACCCTCGCACTCCCTCATGTCGGCACGGTAAAGATTAGGCGCGTACTCGTGCCGCACGAACTGCTCGATCTTTGCCATCTCCGGTTCTCCGCCCTGGACGACGAACAGCGAGCCGGTCGTGTACATGGGGAGCATGTGACCGAAGCGGAGCCAAACGTCCTTCTGGTCCCGGTCCTTGATGGCTGCACAGGTTTGTTCGTGCGTCGCCCCGTCGGGAAAGGGCGCGGCGTTGATGGGCTGAAGCGGCGGCAGCGTGGCGAGTGGCCCATCGGAGCCCGACGTGGGCGCGGTGGCAGCTGGCTCCGCCTTCTTCTCGAGCGAGCTTGACGCGGTCGGTGTCACTCTGTCCGGTGTGGCTCTGTCGCGTTGACAACTACAGAGCAATGCCAGGCAGGCGAGCCACCATCTCGAAGAACGAGCTGAGTACGCTTCTCGTAACACGACCCGGGTAGGCTAGGACGTCATAGCACTCGGGACAACCCGACGGACGGGGGCTCTTACGGGGCTCTTACGGTGTTGCTCAGCGGCTCTTCACCCTAGTCGTCGCCCGGAGCGTCAAGCGCTCCGGACAACATCGGGATGCGACCGATCACGCGGGTTTCGTAGTATGGGCAGGGCGAGCATCGTGTTCCCGCTCACGCTCCGCGATGGGCCTCTGTTCGCGTCGTTCGATGGGCGAGTGAGGGGAAAGTGCTCAAGCCACCGAGCGGTCATGACTCACCTCCCTGCTGCCCCGTCGCTGCGCGGAGCAGCGCGCCCGGGATTGAAGGCGAGGCCGTTGGCGAGCAGGGAGACTGAGTGTCCCACCGTGCGCCGCGGCGGCGACCGCGCGTTTCTGCGGCGCGTGGCGCCGGTGCGTGCACCAGAGGGAGGCCGTATGCTGACAGCGGTCGCCTCAGAACAGCGCGCTCGGGTTCGCTTCGGTGCGGAAGTACCAGCCGGGGGTTCCGGCTTCTGCGACCGTGCCGGCGAGGAGGCGGGCGCCTGCGCCACCATCGCCGCAGCTCCCGCCGCCGCCGCCGCCGCCGACGCGCAGGTTGGGCAAGCTGCCGGGGACCGCGTTCGTGCCCGGCTCCCCTCCGTCCAGGTTGATGTCGCCCTCGTGGGTGATCTCTGGAGCGATCAGGTGCACGCAGCCACCACCGCCGCCGCCGCCAGCGGCCGTGGCCACCGCGGGCAACGTCCCCATCGACTCGAGCCTCACATCCGTGTCGCCGCCGTCGCCGCCCCGGACGTCGATGAGGGCGTCCGGCGCGGTGACGATGCTCCCCCGGGACGCCACGATCACGATACCGCCGCCGCCCCCGCTGCACGCATTGCAGCTGCCGTTGCCCTGGGTGCCGCCGCCCTGGGCGGAGATCGTCCCGTCGATGCGGATCCCCTCCCCCGCGAGCAGGATCACCGAACCCCCGCCGAAGGCCGCGTTGTCACTCGCCGCGGGGCCCGCCCCGTACCAGCCGCCGCCTCCGCCGAAGCGTCCCGGAGCCAGGAGGAAGCGCGCCGTATCCTGCAAGCCGAACCCGCCTTCCGCCCCGATGGCCGTGCCCGTGGTGACGATGGTCGGGCTCCTGGGGGCGCTCAAGGCGTTGCCAATTTCCGGATCTCGGTGCCAAGGCCACAGCACGGCGCCCGTCGAGAAATTGACGAAGCCCGGAGCGGCGGCCTTGGCGACCACGAGCTTGCCTTCGATGGTGATGCTCTTGGTAGCGCGGAGCGTCACGCCGCTCGGGACGGTGAGGATCCCTCCCTCGAGGATCGTCAGCTCTTCGAACTGGAGGTTGGCGTCGTCGACCAGCGCGGTGAGGTCGATGGCGCCCTCGATGGTGAAGCTACCGGCGCTGCCGTCGCCGTAGACGAGCAGCTCGCCCGAGGGGCCCTCCGGTCCGGGCGGCCCCTCGGGGCCTTGGGGTCCTTGGGGTCCTTCGGGTCCTTCGGGCCCTTCCGGTCCCGGGGGACCCTCCGCGCCACTGAGGCCATCTGCGCCGACGCTCCCGTCGTCACCGCCGCAGCCGATGGCGAACAGGGTCGTGTTCAGGACGGTGGCGAGCGTGCGCGCGGAGAGGACCATGAGCGGAGCGTACCGCCGCCGGAAAGGCCGACCAAGAGTGCCCGCTGGCCGATTTCGTCGGCCGGACCATCGTCCCGCCGCTGGAGCGGCAAACCTTCGCTGAGGAAGGCCGGCCCTGGGCCGAAGGCCGCGCGGCGCTGGATCTGATGGGATCGGCGGCCCTGCCAGCGGCGGAGCGGCGCGTCGTCCGCGGATCGTCGACGAGCAGCACGGACGAGCAGCGCGGACGAGCGAGACGGCCGGGGCGTCGTGTCGACGGGCCTCAGGTCGCGATGTTATGCGTGTGGCGCATGATTGAGGGAGGATACATGCGTTGTTCGCATGCATGAGTGGGGGATCTGGGGCGCCTGCGTGGGAGGGGTGAATCCGGAGGCGCGCGGCAGGTAGCCGTGACCCCTCGTTGATGGTGGGCCGCGTGCTGCCCCTGCCGCTTCAGGCCCGTGATCGTAGGGCGGGCAGGATTTCCCGCTCGGCGAGGTCGAGGAAGGGCGCCTGGTCCTGCCCGACGTGGTGCAGGTAGACTTCGTCGAAGCCGATTTGCTCGAGCTCGCGGACGCGCTCGACGAGCTCGGCGACCGAGTCGGTGACGATCGCGGCGCGCGCGATGTCCTCGTCCGGCACGTCACGGCCCGCCGCGTCGAAATCCTCGGGGGTCGGCAGGTCCTTGTCGAACGGATCGCCAAGCGCGTGGTTGCGCCACTGGTGCCGCGCGATCGCCCACGCCTCGTCGAGGCTCGCGGCGACCGAGAGGTGGACCTGGAGCGCGAGGGGCCCCGCGCCACCCGCGCCGCGGTACGCCTCGACGATCTCGCGCACCTGAGCGACCTCGGCGTTGATCGTCACGAGACCGTCGGCCCAGCGCGCGGCGCGCGCGGCGGTCTCGGGGGTGAGCGCGGGTCCGATGATCGGGGGCGGGACCCCGGGCAAGGAGTAGAGGCGCGCACGATCGACCGTGACGAGTCCGCGGTGGGTGACCTCCTCGCCCGCGAGGAGCCGGCGGATGAGGTCGACGCACTCCTCGAGGCGCGCCTGACGCACGGACTTGTCGGGCCACGGGTCGCCCGTGACGTGCTCGTTCATATTCTGCCCCGAGCCGAGCGCGATCCAGAACCGGCCGGGGAACATCTCGGCGAGCGTCGCGGCGAGCTGGGCGACGATCGCCGGGTGGTAGCGTTGCCCGGGCGCGGTGACCGTCCCGAGGCGCAGTCGTGTCGTCGCGAGCGCTGCGCCGAGCCACGCCCACGCGAGCCCCGAGTGCCCCTGGGCGAGGGACCACGGGGCGAAGTGGTCCGAGCACATTGCCACATCGAACCCCGCCTGCTCGGCCCGCTGCACGTCACGGAGCAGCTGCGAAGGCGCGATCTGCTCGTGGGAGGCGTGGAAGCCGTACTTGATCACGAGCCCTCCTGGCAGTCGCGCACCGCGTCGGCGGCCCGGATGAGAGCGAGGTGGCTGAACGCCTGGGGAAAGGTGCCAGCCATCCGTCCCGAGGCGAGGTCGTACTGCTCGGCGAGCAGACCGACGTCGCTCGTGGTCGCGACGACCCGGCCGAGCAGCTCTTCGGCCTCGTCGAGCCGCCCGCTGAAGGCGTACTGCTCGACGAGCCACAGGGTGCACAGCGTGAAGGTGTACTCGTCTCCCTCGAGCCCGTCCATGCCGCCTTCCGTGCGGTAGCGGTAGACGAAGCCTTCCTCGGTGCACAGCTCGGCCTCGATGCGCTCGATCGTGCCGAGCATGCGAGGGTCGTCGTAGTCGAGGTAGCCCGTGTGGGGCAGCTGGAGGAGCGAGGCGTCGACCTCGGTGTTGTCGTAGGTCTGGGTGTAGCTGTTCAGGTCGGCGTCGAAGCCGTGCGCCTCGATCTCGTGGGCGAGCCTCTCGCGCAGCTCGCGCCACCGCCCGACAGGACCCTCGAGGCCGTGCTCCTCGACCGCCCGCACCCCGCGATCGAACGCGGCCCACATCATGACGCGCCCGTGGGTGAAGTGGTGGACGTCGCCCCGCATCTCCCAGATGCCGTGGTCCTTGCGGTCGAGGTTCTCCTCGCAGTACTCGAGCAGGCTGCGCTGGAGCCCCCACGTGTACTCGTCCTCCTCGACGCCCGCCGCGCGCAGCTCGTGCAGCGCGATCATGACCTCGCCGACGACGTCCGCCTGGTACTGGTCCGCCGCGCCGTTGCCGATGCGCACGGGCCTTGACTTCTCGTACCCCGCGAGGTTGTCGAGCTCGAGCTCGACGAGGTCCCGCTCCCCCGCGAGCCCGTACATGATGCGCACGTCCTTCGCGTCCCCCGCGACGGCGCGCAGCAGCCAGTTGCGCCACAGGCTCGCGCCGTCGGTGAGGCCGTGCCGGATCGCGACCTCGATCGTGAGCGCCGCGTCGCGCAGCCACACGTAGCGGTAGTCCCAGTTGCGCGAGCCGCCGAAGAACTCAGGCAGCGAGGCGGTCGGCGCGGCGACGATCCCGCCCGTCTCGAGGTGCGTGAGCGCACGCAGGACGAGCAGGGAGCGGCGCACGAGGTCACGGTGGTCGGTCTCGACCTCGAGGTGCGCCGCCCAGTCCGACCAGAACTCGACGGTCTCGGCGAGGGCGGTGTCCGCGTCTGGTGGCTCGGGCGGATCCGAGTACGAGGGGAACCACGTCAGGTCCCAGTCGAGCGTCTCGCCGGCGGACATCGCGAACTTCCCGACGAGCCTCGGTGCCCGTCCCCCGCCTGCCCGGCCTCCGTGGTGCGCACCGGGCCGCGACGTGCCCGAGCGGTCGTCGCCGTCCCCGTCAGGCCAGCCGAGCTCGGGTCCCGTGACGAGGATCCCGTCGGGGCCTGCGAGCGCGAGGAGGGCGGGCTCGCCGTCGTCGAGCTCGACGCGCCGCACCCACGGGGCAGCCCTGCCGTAGTCGAAGCGCAGCCGCAGGTCGTGCTCGACCTCGACGCTGCCCTCGAGGCACTCGACGCGCCGCACGAGGTCGCCCTGCGAGCCGGCCGGCGGCAAGAACTCGGTGACGCGCGCCGTCCCCGTGGGCGAGCGCCACGTCGTCTCGAGGACGAAGGTGCTCGGCAGGTAGCGGCGCTCGGTGACCTCGCCAGCGACGACGGCCATCCGCCACGAGCCATCGTCGGCGTCGCCGAGGATCGCGGAGAAGACCGCAGGGGAGTCGAACCGTGGCAGGCACAGCCAGTCGATCGAGCCGGCGCGGGAGACGAGGAGGCCGGTGCGCAGATCCGACAGGAGCGCGTACTGCTCGAGGGGGGTGCTCATCCCTGTCCTTGCTACCGCAGGTCAGAGCGCTGCGCACCCCGAGGAGCTCGGCGCCCGGTCCTCCCCTGAGCTCCAGAACAGCGTCGTGGCCCGCGGCGGCTGCGCGCGTGGCGCCCTCACCAAGGCATCACCGTCGGTGCTCGCCGACACCGCGCTGACACGAGGCAGCGCGCGATGTTCGGGCGAGAGATGCCTTGGCGAGCAGGCCGGTGGTTAGGACGGCTGTCTCAATCGGGCCAGGCGTAGGGGGGGGCGATCGTGACCTCTTCGATGCTGGCGACGCCGGACCAGCCGTCGTCCACGAGCCCGTACCAGCCGTTGCTCGACTTGCTCGTGTAGAGCTCGAGATCCCCGATGAGGTGCGCGGTGCCGC
>JAAYZM010000114.1 GCA_012514835.1 Actinomycetales bacterium | reverse complement strand
GCAAACGCGCCCGGGGGCGCGCCAATCGCGAGGGAGTGTCACGCGTCACGGTCGAGGTGGTCGTCGTCGTCGGCCACCTCCTCCGCCCAGGACTGGTCCTCCGTGGGCACGTAGTCAGGCACCCACCATGCTTCGTCGGGTGAGCCCTCCTCCTCGAGGATCACGGGCGAGGGCGGCCCGGCGGGATCGGCGAGGTCGGCGATGAGAGCCATGGGGACGCCCTCCGCGAGGAGGTCGAGCACCTCGCGCGCGCTCCCTGTGGGCGGGGTGGACGGCTTGGGCTCGTCGCAGTCGTCGTGCCCGTGCTGCTCCGTCATGTCACCTCCCGCACCCGCGGCACGTCGCCGCGGGTCCACCCCTCGAGCGTGTCATCGGTCCGTGCCGGACGCACGTCGAGCGGGCCGAGCGCTCGTCCGATCGGGTGACGCCGAAGGCGCCTACAGGTACAGCCCCGTGCCCTCTCCCGCCGCCTCGGGGCGGGCCACGGCGTGCAGCTCCTTCTCGCGCAGCAGCACGTAGGCGATGCCCTCGAGCTCGACCTCGCCGCGGTCCTCCGGGTCGAACAGCACGGTGTCCCCCACCGTCACCTGACGCACCGAGTGACCGGTCGCGGCGACGCGCCCCCACGCGAGCTTGCGGCCCACCGCTGCCGTCGCGGGGATCACGATGCCCGCGGCGGAGCGCCGCTCCGCAGACTCGGCGTCGAGCCGCACGAGGAGCCGGTCACCGAGCATCCGGATGGGTGGCGCGTCGGCGCGCGCGGAGGAAGGGTTCACGTCCTGGGCCATGGTCGAAGGCTAGTGCCAGCCCACGTAGGCTCCCGCCATGACCACCCGCCTCGAGGTCGGTGACCTCGCACCTGACTTCACCCTCCCGACGGCCGACGGCTCCCCCTTCACCCTCTCCGCGCACCGTGGCTCGCGCGTGGTCGTGTACTTCTACCCGGCCGCGACCACGCCCGCGTGCTCGATGGAGGCGGCGGACTTCGACGCCGCCCTCGAGGACTTCGCGGCCGCCGGGTACACGATCGTGGGCGTCTCCCCCGACACGGTGGAGGCGCTCGCCGCGGCCGTCGAGGCCGAGGGCACCCGCTACACCCTCGCCGCAGACCCCGGGCTCGAGGTCCTCAAGGCGTGGGGCGCGTGGGGCGAGAAGAACCTCTACGGCCGCACCGTGACGGCCGTGCTGCGCTCGACGTTCGTGGTGGACCCCGAGGGCCGGCTCTCGTTCGCCGCGTACAACGTCAAGGCCACCGGCCACGTCGCGCGCCTGCGCCGCGACCTCGGGGTGTGACGACGCCCTAGGCTGTCTCCGCGGAGCGCGAGTGGCGTAACTGGCAGCCGCGCCAGGTTTAGGTCCTGGTGCCTTCGGGCGTGCGGGTTCGAGTCCCGCCTCGCGCACCACCGTGGTCCGACGACGGCGCCCCCGGGGGAGGAGTCCTCCCCGGGGGCGCCGTCGTCGGTCCTACGTCAGGCTCAGGGCGCCGGGTTGATCGTCGCCGTGAGCGTGACCGGCGACTGGAGGAACACCCCGTCCGGCAGCACCGTGAACGCGACCTGCCGCGGGCCGGTCAGCCTGGGCAGGGTCCGCGTCGGCAGCTCGAGCGAACCGGCCGACTTGAGCGGGTTCAACCCGTCGGCGAGCGTCAGCTCGGTCGCAGACAGCGGTGTCGGTGCCGAAGGCAACGTGGCCCCGACGCTCGCGTAGAGCGAGGGCGGCACGTTCGCCGAGGTCAGCTCCACACCTGTCTCAGGCGCCGTGAACGCCCCGAACACCCACACCGTGTCCGCGGTGAGCCCCGACAGCTCGAACGGCCAGCGCACCTCCTCGCCCTGCGTGACGTCCACGTGGGTGGTGGGGAAGGTCACCTGCGGCACAGGGGTGCTCGACGTCACGTCGACCATGCCCAGGTAGTCCGTCACCGCCGCGTTGCGGATCGGCGAGATGACGGCCAGCGCGGGGCCGAACGTCGCGTGCACGCCGTCGGCCGGCACGATCATCGGGACCTTCACGGTGGACTGCCCCTTGGGCACCGTGAGGACCTTCTGCGTGGTCTCGCCGGTGGGGTTGAGCACGGTCAGCGCGAGCTTCGACGAGCGCAGGTCGTTGCGCCGAGCCTTGATCGTCACGTCGATGCGCTGCGTGCCCGACGGCGTCTCCGCCACGACCGCGGTCGTGTCGAGCACCTCGAACCGTGGCACGCGGGTGTTGACCCGCGAGAACTTCGGTTGCGTGGTGCGGGACGTGAACGCGTCGAGGAAGAACAGGTCGCCCTTCGAGCTCGTCGCCTTGAGGGTGATCGACTGGACCTTCTTCAGGTCGAACTTCTTGGGCTTCTTGGGCAGCTTCACGCGCACGGTCTGTGCCCAGACACGCTGACCCATGCCCGCAAAGCTCGGCAGCACCTGCGCCTGGGTCTCAGGCTTGAGGGTCAGGGAGCGACCCTTCGAGTCCGTGAGCACCACGTCGAAGCTCTGCGACGTGAGCGTGCCCGACGTCGCGACGCGCAGGTCCAGCCGTGGGGACGTGCTCAGGTTGCGCACCTTCGCCGGTGTGACGCGCAGTCGCGCGCCCTTCTTGTTCCACTTCAGGTGCACGGCCTGCTCCCACGGCGACAGCGCGTTGTCCGAGAAGGACAGCCAGTGCGGCGAGATCATCCCGCCCGCGAGGTCGGAGCACGTGGAGACGAGCTCCTCGAAGCCGCCGACACACTCCTCGGCGCTCATGCCGCGCGTGGCCCGCAGCTTCAGGCTGCTCGCGGCGCTCGCGACCTCGCGACGCGCGCCGGTGTAGCCCGCGGTCAGCACCACGGCCTTGCCGGCGGACTTCGCGCGGACGGGCGAGCCGTCGAGCAGACGGTTCGCGTCGAGGTCGCTCTTGATCGCCGAGCGCACTGCCGCGGCGATGTACGTGGCACCGACATCGCGCTGCTGCTTGGCCGTCAGGCGACCCTTCGCCGCGACACCGCACGTCGCGTCCGAGCCTTCCCACCAGTCGTCGACCGACGGCGCCTTGGACAGTCCAGGCGTCCACTCGGTGTTGAAGTAGTTGTGGTTGGCGCCGAGCACCAGCACGGAGGACTTCAGGGCGTTGTCGCTCGTGTTCGCGTAGCGGCCCTGGTCCACGTACGCCTGACCCTGGAGGTCGTAGACGTCCCCGTCGCAGTACGGCAGGAGCACCGTGGTGGGCACCCCGGGGCTCACCTGGAGCCCGAAGTCCGTGGGCGCGATGAGCACCTGACCGCGCACGAGCGTGGTGTTCCCGGCCGAGAGGTCGACCGTCGCGCGGTTGACCCCCTCGCCGCCACGGGAGTGGCCCACGAGCACGACCTTCTTCAGGTCGAGACGACCCTTGAGATTCTTGACGTCGCCCTTGCCACTCTTCGCGTTCCAGCCCGTGAGGAGGTCCAGGTGGTGCTCGATGAGCTCGGCGCGAGCCTCGGCCCCGCCGTCCAGCGCCTCCCAGTCCTGGCCGTTGATGCCGTTCGCCGAGATCGAGACCGTCGCGTAGCCCTGCGAGGCGAGCAACTTCTGGACGTACTCGTACCCGCGGTACGACGGCGTCTGCTTGTGACCCGGCGCGCACGGCCAGTCGCCCGTCTCCTCGCCCTGGGCCGAGTAGCACGTGCCGTGCCGCCCGTGCAGGAACACGACGAGCGGTCGCTTGCCCTTCGCCGTCTTGGCGGGCAGCACCACGCGGGCGCGCACCTCCGTCTTGACGGGGAAGCCACCGACGCTCACGGACGGCGCCGAGTACGTGAACGACGTCGTCTTGTGCTTGCCCTTGACCCCGGGGTCCGACTTGACCGTCGCGGTGGGCCGCTTGACCGCGGCGGGCGCCGTCCGGGTGATGCCCTGCCCCGACCGCGCACCCGCGAGCACGCGACCGGCCGCGACCGCCGAGACCTGCGACGGCCTGATGCCCGTGACACCGGGCAGCGAGAGCGACAGCGAGCCGTCCGAGAGCCTCGTCAGGGGCGACGTGACGGGCACGCCGTCGAGGGCGAGCTCGATGCGCGCGTCACCGAGCGGCAGCTCCTCGCTGGGACGCCACACGATCGTGGATCCAGCCTCGTGGCTGACCACGCTGAACTGCCCCGAGGTGGCGACGGTCGGCGCGCTGCCGCCGTCGTCGGCCACCGCCGATGCGGGACTCGCTCCAGCCACGAGCAGCGCGCCGAGCGCTGCCGAGGCGAGCAGTTGGGATGAGAGAAGACGACGCACTGCAGCCCCCAGAATTTCCTTCGCCGAGTGCCGGTCAGATGACCGGTATGCGAGGAACTCTAGGGGCTGCGGGGGCCGCTGCGATCATCCCGTGGGGGGATATCAGGACTGGGCTTCGGCGATCTGCTTGCGCACGTCGTCCATGTCGAGGCCGCGCACCGCGTCGACCACCTGGGCGAGCGCCTGGCTCGGCAGCGCACCCGCCTGGTTGTACACGAGGATGCCCTCGCGGAAGGCCATGAGCGTGGGGATCGACGTGATCTGGAACTCGGCCGCGAGCTGCCCCTCGGCCTCGGTGTCGACCTTCGCGTGGACCACGTCGGGGTTGGTCTCCGCGGACGCCTCGAACACGGGCGCGAAGCGCTTGCAGGGGCCGCACCAGTCGGCCCAGAAGTCGATGAGCACGATGTCGTTGCCCTTGATCGTCTCTTCGATCGTCTGTGCGGTCAGCTCGGTGGTGGCCATGAGAATCCTCTCGTCGGTGTGCCGTCGGTTAAGACAACACGGCGGCGCTCAGTATTCCAAGCGGCGGTGCGCCTCGACGGGGCCTACGGCCTGGCGGGGTAGAACTGTCCCGTGACCGAGACCGTCGACTTCCCCGAGTCCTCCGGCTGGTTGTCCCTCAGCGACATCCAGCGCGTGCGCCGCACGATGCCCATCGTGTACGTCGACGCCGTGCCCGTGCGGGTGGACGAGTCCGGGGACGTCGTGGCCGTGGGGCTGCTGCTGCGGTCCACGCCCGAGGGCGTCATGTCCCGCTCGCTCGTCTCGGGGCGCGTCATGTTCCACGAGCGCATACGTGACGCGCTGCTGCGGCACATCGAGAAGGACCTCGGACCCGTCGCGCTCCCCCAGATCCCGGCCTCGCCCCAGCCGTTCACGGTGGCCGAGTACTTCCCCACCCCGGGCATCACGAGCTATCACGACCCCCGCCAGCACGCCGTCTCGCTCGCGTACGTGGTGCCCGTGGCCGGGGACTGCCGCCCGCAGGCGGACGCGCTCGACCTCGCGTGGCTCACCCCCGAAGAGGCAGTGACCGAGCACGCGGCCCTCGAGATGAACGGCGGACAGGACGTCCTGCTGCGCCAGGCGATGGCCCACGTGGGCCGCCTCACCTGACTCAGGCCGACGGCGGGACGTTGTACGCGAGCAGCGCCACACCACCGTCCGGGTGCAGCTCGAACGTGGTGACGTGGCAGTTGCCGACCGAGGGCAGCAGGTCGCGGTAGCGCTCGACGTCCATGCCGATCAGGCTCGCGACGAGGATCCGCGTCAGGGTCGAGTGCGCGACGACGAGCACCGTGCCGTCCGGGTGCGCGGCGGTGATCTCCCCGAGCGCCTCGCGGGCGCGCGCCACGGCGTCGAGACCCCGTTCCGCACCGGGCAGGGGCGAGGTCGCCGGGTTCGCGAGGAAGGCCGCGACCGCCTCGGGGAAGATGCCCTCCATCTCGGCGCGCGTCATGCCCTCGCCGCGCCCGAAGTCGATCTCCACGAGTCGTGCGTCTGCCCGAGGCTCGAGGCCGAGCGCGGCCGCCGCGGGACGGGCCGTGAGGATCGCCCGCGAGAGGGTCGAGGTGACGACGGCGTCGAACCGCGTCCCGCCGTCGGCCCTCCGCCGCACCCAGCCCGCGAGGTCCTGGGCCTGCTCGAGTCCGCGCGGCGTGAGCGCGACGTCAGAGATCCCGGCGTAGCGGTTCTCGGCGTGCCACAGCGTCTCGCCGTGCCGCACGAGGTGGATCGTGGTCACGCGCGCTCCCCCGCGAGGACCCGGGCGATGTGCGGCGCGAGGGCGCGGAAGGCCTTGCCGCGGTGGGAGATCGCGTTCTTCTCCTCGGGCGTCATCTGCGCGGTGGTGCGCGTCTCGCCGTCGGGCACGAGGACGGGGTCGTAGCCGAAGCCGTGCTCGCCGCGCGGGGCTGTCGCGAGCGTGCCGCGCAGCACGCCCTCTTCGACGTGCTCGAACCCGTCCGGCGTGACGAGCGCCGCCGCGCACACGAACTGCGCGCCGCGGTGCTCGGGGGCGATGTCCGCGAGCTGGTCCAGCAGGAGCGCGAGGTTCGCGGCGTCGTCGCCGTGCGAGCCGGCCCAGCGCGCCGAGAAGATGCCCGGTGCCCCGCCGAGGACGTCCACGGCGAGGCCCGAGTCGTCCGCGACGGCGGGCAGGCCCGTGGCCGCCGCGACCGCACGCGCCTTGATCAGGGCGTTCGCGGCGAACGTCACGCCGTCCTCGACGGGCTCGGGCGCACCGAGCTCGCTCGCCGACACGACGTCCGCAGGATCGAGGCCGACGACGACGGGCGCCAGGACCGCGCGCAGCTCGCCGACCTTCTTGGCGTTGTGCGTCGCGAGCACGAGCCGAGGGGCCACCGTCAGCGGCCCTCGACGAGGGACTGCGCGAGCGCGGCCGCCTGGGCGCGCGCGAGCTCGGTGGTGCCCGCGACGGCGAGGTCGAGGAGCGCGTCGAGCTCGGCGCGGTCGAACGGCGCGGCCTCCGCCGTGCCCTGGACCTCGATGAACTTGCCCGAGCCGGCCACCACGACGTTCATGTCGGTCTCGGCGCGCACGTCCTCCTCGTAGGGCAGGTCGAGCAGCGGGACGCCGTCGACGATCCCCACGCTCACCGCGGAGACGGAGTCGGAGAGGACCGCCTGGCGGGTCTTGATGATGCCCTTCCCGATCGCCCAGCTCACGGCGTCGGCGAGCGCGACGTACGCACCCGTGACGGAGGCCGTACGGGTTCCGCCGTCGGCCTGCAGCACGTCGCAGTCGAGCACGATCGTGTTCTCGCCCAGCGCGCGCGTGTCGATCACGGCGCGCAGCGAGCGGCCGATCAGCCGCGAGATCTCGTGCGTGCGTCCCCCGATGCGCTGGCGCACCGACTCGCGGTCCGAGCGCGTGGTGGTCGAGCGCGGGAGCATCGAGTACTCCGCGGTGACCCAGCCGTTGCCCGAGCCCTTGCGCCAGCGCGGGACGCCCTCGGTGAACGAGGCCTGGCACAGCACCTTGGTGCCGCCGAACTCGACGAGCACGCTGCCCTCGCCCACGTCGAGGTAATGACGGGTGATGGTCACGGGGCGGAGCTGGTCGGGGGCGCGGCCGTCCGCGCGAGTTGCTGGCGACATGGGCTCGACCCTAGCGCGCTGGGTGCACCCCTCAGAGCGTGTACACGGCTCCCGGTGCGGCGACGTCGATGGGCCCGGCGTAGGCACTGCGGGCCTCGGCGAGCGACACGTCCGCGTCGTTCCACGCGACCAGATGGGTGAGCACGAGCCGCTTGGCGCCCATGCGCTGCGCGACCTCGCCCGCGCGCAGGCCCGTGAGGTGGACGCCGCGCACCTCGTCGGAAGGCCCGCCCTCGAGGAAGGCCGCTTCGCTCAGCAGCAGGTCCGTGTCGCGCGCGAGGTGGTCGAGGGCCGGGCAGTCGTCCGTGTCGCCCGTGTAGGCAAGCGTGACG
>JAAYZM010000113.1 GCA_012514835.1 Actinomycetales bacterium | reverse complement strand
CTCATGCTGCCGGAACGATCTTGGTCAGGCCCGCGATGACCCGGTCCACCATGTCGCCACCGCTCGGCTCGTAGCAGTCCGAGAGGAGGCGCAGGGTGAACTTCATCACGAGCGGTCGGGGCAGGCCATACTTCGTGCAGATCCGCATGACCTGGGGGTTCTCGATGAGCTTCACGAAGTACTTGCCGAGCGTGTAGTAGCCGCCCAGGTCCTCGCGCATCTGGCGCGAGTACGTCAGCAGGGCACGTTCGCGGCCCTGCGCCGTCGGCCGGACCTTCGCCTGGGCGATCGCCTGCGCCGCGGCCCGCCCGGCCTGCAGGCCGTACGCGATGCCCTCGCCGTTGAACGGGCTCACCATGCCGCCCGCGTCGCCCACGAGCATGAGCCCGCGCGCGTAGAGGGGCTTGCGGTTGAAGCCCATGGGCAGGGCCGCACCGCGCACGGGGCCGATCTGGTTCTCGGGCGTGAACTCCCACTCGGCGGGCGCGTTGGCCATCCAGCGCTCGAAGAGGTCCTTGTAGTCGACCTTCGTGGCGTGCGCGGTCGAGGAGACCGAACCGAGGCCCACGTTCGCGGTGCCGTCCCCGAGCGCGAAGATCCAGCCGTAGCCGGGCATGAGGTTCGACTTCCCGGGCTCGCCGTCCCACAGCTCGAGGTGGGACTCCATCCACGCGTCGTCGTGCCGCGGGGTGCGGAAGTACGTGCGGACGGCCACGCCCATGGGGCGGTCGTCGCGCTTCTCGCGGCCCACGGCCGTGGCGAGTCGCGAGGAGACGCCGTCGGCCGCGACCACGACGGGGGCGCGGTAGGTGACGTCCTCGCCCGAGCGGCGCCCGTTCGCGTCCACGGGCTTCGCGGTGACGCCGACGACGCGCCCCGTCCGCTCGTCGATCACGGGGCCGGTCACGGACGTGCCCTCGAGGACCTTGGCCCCCGCGGCGCGCGCGTGCTCGAGCAGGATCTGGTCGAGGCTCGTGCGGGCCTTCGCGAGACCGAAGGACGGGTAGGCGGACAGCTCGGGCCACGCGAGCTCGAGGCGGTGCCCGCCGCCGATCACGCGCAGCCCCTTGTTGCGGATCCAGCCGTCCTCCTCACGGAAGGACACGCCCATGAGGGCGAGCTCGCGCGTCGCGCGCGGGGTCAGGCCGTCGCCGCAGATCTTGTCGCGGGGGAAGGTCGCCTTGTCCAGGAGGAGGACCGAGAGTCCCGCCTGGGCGCAGTAGTACGCAGTGGCGGAACCTGCTGGTCCACCACCGACGACGATGACGTCGGCGTCATCGTTTACCGCGCTGCGCACGCGCAACTCCCTACACGAAGCTCAGGACCCTCTGACTTCGCCACTCTAGCCGCGGGTCAGCACGTTGGCTGGTGAGGTGAGCCTCACTTGCGCGAGCGCGTCAGGCCGTCTCGGGGCGGGTCCCTCGGTGCAGCGCGACGATCCCCCCGGAGAGGTTGCGGTAGGCGACTTTCTCCCAGCCGACCGTGCGCAGCGTGCGGCCGAGCGTGACCTGGTCCGGCCAGTCCGCGATCGACTCGGCGAGGTACTCGTACGGCGCGTCCTCGCGGGACACGGCCTTCGCCACCCGCGGGAGGGCCTTGGTCAGGTAGTTCTCGTACACGGTCCGGAACGGCGCCCACGTGGGGGTCGAGAACTCGCAGATCACCACGCGCCCGCCGGGCTTCGTGACGCGGTACATCTCCCGCAGCGCGGCGTCGACGTCCACGACGTTGCGCAGCCCGAAGGAGATCGTCACGGCGTCGAAGGACTCGTCCGCGAACGGCAGGCGCGTCGCGTCGCCCGCGACGAAGGACAGGTCGGGCCGACGGCGCTTCCCGATGGCGAGCATGCCCACGGAGAAGTCGCACGGCACCACGTCGACCCCCGCGTCCGCGAGCGGCTCGCTCGACGTGCCCGTGCCGGCCGCGAGGTCGAGCACCCGGTCCCCTGGCCACGCGTCGATCGCGCGCACGGTCGCGGCACGCCACGCGCGCGTCTGGCCCAGGGCCATCACGTCGTTGGTCACGTCGTAGCGCCGCGCGATCGCGTCGAACATCTCGGCGACCTCGCGCGGCTGCTTGTCCAGGTTCGCTCTCGGCATCCCCCCATGCTCCCAGGTCCAGCGGACCCCCGCTGCCCACCGCGACTTGCGGTGAGCTGTGCGCGCATGACGTTCCTTTCGGTCCCTTGTGCGCGCACAGCTCACCGCAACGTGGGTTGGCGGCGGGGAACTAGGCTGAGCGGTGATGAGCAGCGTGACCCCGCAGGCCGTGCCGCACCCCCTCGTGGTGCGGACCGTCGCCGTCGACGACCCCGGCGACCTCATCGGCCTTCTCCCCCGCGACGACTCGCTCGCGTGGGTGCGCCGCGGCGACGGGATCGTGGGCTGGGGCGAGGCGCTGCGCATCGAGGTGCGCGGTGCGGGTCGCTTCGAGCTCGCCCAGGAACGCTGGCGCGAGGCCCTCGCGAGCGTCGTGGTGCGGGACGAGGTGAACCTCCCGGGGACGGGTCCGGTCGCGTTCGGTTCCTTCGCGTTCGACGACGACGGCGACGGCGTGCTGATCGTCCCGCGCGTGGTGGTGGGGCGCCGGGCCGGTGTCGCGTGGCTCACCACGATCGACACCGCCGCGACGCTGGGACCCGCACCGACCCTCGCGGGGCACCTGCCCGAGCCAGAACCCGTGACGCCCCCGGGCCCAGTGACGTTCAGCGACGGTCGCGTGCCGACCCGCCAGTGGCCCGCCGTCGTGCAGCGTGCCGTGGCCGCCGTGCGCGAGGGCCGCGTCGAGAAGGTCGTCATGGCGCGCGACGTCGTCGCCCAGGCCGAGGGCCCCGTGGACGTGCGCTGGCTGCTGGGCCGCCTCGAGCGTGAGTACTCGGCGTGCTGGACGTTCCGCGTGGGACCGATGCTCGGTGCGACCCCTGAGCTGCTCGTGCGTGCCGAGAAGGGCCTCGTCACCTCGCGAGTCCTCGCGGGGACGATCCGCCGCACGGGCGACGACGAGGCGGACCTCGCGCGTGCCGCGATCCTCGCGCACTCCTCGAAGGACCTCGAGGAGCACGAGTACGCCGT
>JAAYZM010000112.1 GCA_012514835.1 Actinomycetales bacterium | reverse complement strand
CGCGGCAGTAGACGCCCAGGGGGATCTCGCGCCCGTCACTTGACGTCAGGGTCCCCGTCTCGCGCTGGTACGGCCCCGCGACGATCGCGGTGATGTAGCTCGAGATGCGCGGCGTGGGCGCGAACTGCCACGTCAGCCCGGCGCGGCCGTCGCTCGCGGGGACCGGCTCGGGCGTGGGGGAGTTCGAGACCACGGTCCAGTGCGCTGGAGCCGTCACGGTGAACGCGAACGTCGCCTTGAGGTCGGGCTGCTCGAAGACGGCGAACACCCGGCGCGAGTCCGCCACCTCGAACTGCGAGTAGAGGTACACCTCGTCGTCCACGGGGTCCACGAAGCGGTGCAGGCCCTCGCCGGTGTTCGTGTAGGCGCAGTCCGCCACGACGCGCAGCTCGTTGCTCGCCGCGAGGCTCTCGAGCGTGATCCGCGAGTCTGCGAACACCGCGGCCGGGTCGAGCGCCTCGCCGTTGAGCGTCACCTCGAGCACGCGCGGGGCGATGAGGTCCACGAACGTCGAGCGCCCGGGCTGGGCGTCGAAGCGCAGCACCGTGGTCGAGCGGAACACCTCGTCGCCCGTGGTCAGGTCAAGGTCGACCTCGTAGGCGTGGGTGGTGATGTGCTCGGCACGCTCGGCAGCTTCGGCGCGCGTGAGGTTCTCGGCGGGCAAGGCGTCCTCCAGGTCGTGGGTGGCCTCGAGAATCCTCGCACGCGCGAGGGGCCTAGATCTCCTCGGCGTCGGGCAGCTCGCGGTACCAGCGGCGCAGCACGATCACCGCGAACACGGTGAGCACGATCGCGCTGAGCCCCAGCACGGCCTGGCCGCCCGTCATGGCCCCAGAGGTACCGAGCACGGAGACGATCGTGCCGTCGGAGATGGCCTGCGTGACGAGCGAGGAGTACAGCACGGCGGCGAGGAGCGCGAGGTAGAGGCCCACGGTGCCGACGACGGCGCTGCGCCGGCCGGCCGAGCGGACGTGGTTGGCCGCACGCAGCGCGAGCCGCGCGGTGAGCCACGCGAGGAAGAGGCCGACCACGGCGCACGCGACCCACGCGAGCACGGCGCCGTCCACACCGGCCTCCATGAACTGGCGCACCGAGCGCCCGGCCACGGCCGCCCCGAGCGTGATGAGCACGCAGAACGCGAGGAACCCTGCGCCCGTGGCCCACCACAGCCGGGCGATGATCTCGGCGCGCGTGAGGGGGGTCGCGTCCTTGCCCTGCGTGCTCATGCATCTCCTCCTGGATCGGGGTACCTGGCCAGAATCTATCGCCCGTCGCGTGCGAGCGGAGGTCCTTGGGTGGCAACTTCCACTAGATTCTCGAGCGTGCCAGCAGGTTCGCAGCTTCGCGCGCGCTACGACGTCGTCGTCGTCGGCGCCGGCCACAACGGGCTCGCCGCCGCGGCGTACCTCGCCCGGGCGGGGCGCTCCGTGCTCGTGCTCGAGCGTTCGGCCGCCGTCGGGGGTGCCACCGTCTCCGCGCGCGTGTTCGACGGCGTGGACGTGCAGCTCAGCCGCTACTCCTACCTCGTGTCCTTGCTGCCGCAGCAGGTGCGGAACGAGCTGGGGCTGCGCGTCTCGCTGCACCGCCGCCGCTTCTCCTCCTACACCCCGGACCCGGCAGACCCCGCGCGGGGGCTCCTCGTCGACACCGCGGACCCGGTCGCCACGGCGGCCTCGTTCGCGTCGATCGGTGCCGCGGAGGACTTCGCCCCGTGGCAGGACTTCTACGCCCGCACCGCGGCGCTCGCCCGGCGCGTGTTCCTCACGATGACGGGCCCAATGCCGGGCGTCTCCGAGGCGCGTGAGCTCTTCGGTCAGGAGGACTGGCGCGACTTCGTCGAGCGGCCCCTCGGGGAGGTCGTGGAGCGCACGTTCGCCTCTGACCTCGTGCGGGGCGTCGTCCTCACCGACGGGCTTATCGGGACGTTCGCGCGTGCGGGGGACGACGACGGCCTCGCGAACCGCTGCTTCCTGTACCACGTGATCGGCGGCGGCACGGGTGACTGGGACGTCCCCGTGGGCGGCATGGGCACCGTCGCGGCCGAGCTCGAGCGCGTGGCCCGCGAGGCCGGCGCCCAGCTCGAGACGCGCGCGACGGTCACGGCGATCGACCCCGGGACCACGCTCCCGGGCGG
>JAAYZM010000111.1 GCA_012514835.1 Actinomycetales bacterium | reverse complement strand
GGTGAACCCCAAGGCGGGTCTCACGTTCGCCGCGGCACTGCGGTCCATCCTGCGGTCCGACCCGGACGTGGTGCTCCTCGGTGAGATCCGTGACCACGAGACGGCTCAGATCTCCATCGAGGCCGCCCTCACGGGTCACCTCGTCCTCTCCACGCTGCACACCAACGACGCCCCTTCTGCGGTCACGCGCCTCATCGAGATGGGCATCGAGCCCTTCCTCGTGGGCTCGGCGCTCGACGCCGTGGTGGCCCAGCGCCTCGCACGCAAGCTGTGCGAGAAGTGCAAGGTGCCCTACGAGCCCACGCCCACCGAGCTGCTCGCGGCCCGGTTCCCGTGGCTCGAGGGCGAGCCCATCCCCGAGCTGTACAAGCCGGGCGGGTGCTCCACGTGCTCCAAGACGGGTTACCGCGGGCGCATCGCGCTGCACGAGGTCATGTCCGTCACGGAGGAGATCGAGCGGCACGCCGTGGCGCACTCCTCGGCCGCGGAGATCAGCGCGACGGCCGTGTCTCAGGGCATGGTCACGCTGCGTGACGACGGCTGGCGCAAGGTGGCCCTCGGGTGGACGTCGATCGAGGAGATCCTCCGCGTCGTGGTCTGAGTCCGTCGCGGGTGGAAGAGCCGTGCGAATCCGACGCTTCGCCCTCAAGACGGGTGGCCGCTAGGCCGATAGGGCTACTACGGACGCACCACGGCGCGCGTCCGGAGCCAAGACCTGGAGGCCATGCAGTGAGTGAGTCCTTTCCCCCCGGGGCAGCGTTCGACCCGGTGCCCTCGAAGAGCGCCCCGGCTCGGCCTCCGGCCCCTCCGGCTCCTCCCGCGCCGCCGGTAGCGGCTCCGCAGGCTCCGGGCGGCTTCCCCGTGGCGGGGCAGTACTCCTCGGCGCCCACGCCCACGGGCGGGTACTCCGCACCGACCTCGTACTCCGCCCCCACGGCCTCGTACTCGGCTGCGTCCGCGCCGGGGTACGGTCCGTCCTCCGCCTCACCGGGGTCGGCGCCCACCACGCAGATGCCGCCGACGACGGCGCCCGCTGGGCCACCGCCGTCCGCGCAGGCACCCGCCCCGCAGCCGCCGTCGGCCACCCCGCCCCAGCCCTTGCCGCAGTCGCGCCCCGCGGGCCCGCAGCAGCCGAGCGCGTCGCCCACCAAGGGCCGCATCGGGATGAGCCAGGACACCCAGGAGGGTGACGTCCTGCTCGACGAGCTGCTCATCGCGATGATCGAGATGGGCGCCTCGGACCTCCACCTGACCTCGGGCGCGCCCCCCACGGTGCGTCTCGACGGTGGCCTGCGTCCGCTCGAGGGCTATCAGCCGCTCATGGCCGAGAGCCTGCAGCGTTCGCTCTACTCGGTGCTCACGCAGCGTCAGCGCGAGAAGTTCGAGGAGGACCTCGAGCTCGACTTCGCGTACGCGGTGCGCGGCAAGGCGCGGTTCCGCGTCAACATGTACTTCCAGCGCGACTCGGTGGGCGCGGCCTTCCGGATCATCCCTTACGAGATCAAGGCGCTCGACACGCTCGGTGTCCCGCCCGTCGTGGCGAACTTCGCGGGCCTGCCGCGCGGGCTCGTGCTCGTCACGGGCCCCACGGGCTCGGGCAAGTCCACCACGCTCGCGTCGATCATCGACCTCGCGAACCGCACGCGTGCGGAGCACATCATGACGGTCTAGGACCCGATCGAGTTCCTGCACCGCCACAAGAAGGCGATCATCAACCAGCGCGAGGTGGGGGAGGACACGCACTCGTTCGCGAACGCCCTCAAGCACGTGCTGCGCCAGGACCCGGACATCATCCTCGTGGGTGAGATGCGTGACCTCGAGACCATCTCCGTGGCGCTGACCGCCGCGGAGACGGGTCACCTCGTGTTCGCGACCCTGCACACGCAGGACGCGGCCCAGACCATCGACCGCATCATCGACGTGTTCCCGCCCGAGGCGCAGGGCCAGATCCGCACCCAGCTCGCCTCGGCGCTGCAGGGCGTGGTGTGTCAGACCCTGTGCAAGCGCGCGAGCGGGCGCGGGCGCATCATCGCGACCGAGGTGCTGCTCGCCACGCCCGCGGTGCGCAACCTCATCCGTGAGGGCAACACGCACCAGATCTACTCCGCGATGCAGGCGGGCGCCCAGTCCGGCATGCACACCATGGACCAGCACCTGGGCGACCTCGTGAAGAACGGGTCCATCACGTACGAGGTGGGCCTCGAGAAGGCGCACCACATCGAGGACTTCAACCGGATCGTGGGGCGCTCGGCACACATGGCGCAGGGCGCGGGCTCGATGAACGACCCCATGGGCGGCCAGATGGGCGGCCAGATGATGACGGGTGGCGGCATGGCAGCCGCCCGACCGAGGTAGGCGGGCATGAGCACTGCGAGCAAGACCTTCGAGTACACCGT
>JAAYZM010000110.1 GCA_012514835.1 Actinomycetales bacterium | reverse complement strand
CTCGCCCTCACCGGGACCGGGGTCCACGGGCTCGACGCCGTCCACGGGGACGCCCACCGACGCGAAGGTCGACGCGGCCGCGCGCTCGCCCGCGGCGTCCGTGGTGACGGCCCGGTACTCGACCAGGGTGCCGCGCGCGAGGCCCGCAGTGTCGTGGAACACGCGCGGCGTGGTGTCCTCCGCCGTGCCGAGCGCGGTCCAGTCCGTGTCGCCCACCACGCGGTACGCGAAGGACGTCTCCGCCCACGCGTCCGCGATGCTCGCGGCCACGGGCACGGTCCCGGTCAGCGCGGCGCCGGGCGCGGGAGCGCTCAGCTCGAGCGACGGACCGCCGACGACGGCGGACACGGGCGAGCCCGCCACGAGGACGACCGCACCGAGCGGGGGCACGGTGAGCGTGACCTGTCCGCCGTCGTCGGCCGTGACCGCCGCGTGGTCGCCGTAGACCGAGGTGAACGTCGCGTCCGGGGTGAGGCTCGTGACCTGCACCTGCGCGGCGGAGTCCGCGTTGTTGAGCGCCACGAGGTGCTCGACCTTGTCCGAGCGCAGCACGCGAGAGAACGCGTAGGCGGAACCCGCGCCGGGGCCCGCGTCGGGGCGCTCGAGCTGCGCGCCGTCCACGAGGGCCGGGGTGCTCGCGCGCAGCGCGGCGAGTCCGGCGACATGCTCGTAGAGCGGGGCATCGGTGTCGAAGCGGTCCTGCGACCCGGCCTGCTCTCCCGTGAGGAGATCCTGGTCCGCGTACTCCGCCACCTGGGTCGCGAAGAGCGACTGGCGGGCGTCCTTGTCCGTGCCGCCCAGCGAGCCGTCCCCCACGAAGCCCTGCTCGTCGCCGTAGTAGACCACCGGCTGCCCGCGCGTGAGGTACATGAGCGAGTGGGCGAGCGCCGAGCGCTCGAGGGCGCTGCCGGAGTCCTTGACGAAGTAGCCGATGCGGCCCATGTCATGGTTGCCCAGGAACGTGGGCAGGGCCGTCGCGCTCGACGTGGGCGTGGTGTACCAGTCGTCGCTCGCGAAGAGGTTCGCGAGGGAGTCGGGCGTGAAGCCCCGCGCGAACGTCGCGGCGGCGGACTGGAAGGAGAAGTCGAGCACAGAGTTCATGTCCGTGCCGCGCACGTAGGGGGCCGTCTTCGCGGCGTCGGCGTCGTACACCTCGCCGAACATGAAGAACTCGGGCTTGCCCTGCGCGTGGGCGTAGTCGAGCACCTCGGTGGTCCAGCGCTCCCAGAACTCGAAGTTCACGTGCTTGGCCGTGTCGATGCGGAAGCCGTCGATGCCCAGGTCGATCCAGTCCTGGTACACGTCCACGAAGCCGTCCACCACCGTGGGGTGCTCCGTCATGAGGTCGTCGAGGCCCGAGAAGTCGCCGTAGGTCACGGACTCCCCGCTCCACGTCGAGTTGCCGCGGTTGTGGTAGAGCGTCGGGTCGTTGAGCCAGGCCGGGACCTTGACGTCCGCGTCCGCCGGGTCGATCACGGGGGTGTACGGGAAGGACGTCGCGGCGTCGAGCGCGGGGGAAACCGCTGGTACCCGCGTAGTCCGCGGGGTCGAAGGCGTCGCCGTCCGCGTCCCGGTACGGGCTCGTGGCCTGGTCCACGTAGTCGTACGTGCCCTCTGCGTAGTCGATCACGTCCGCGGTGTGGTTGGTGATGATGTCGAAGTAGACCTTGATGCCGCGCGCGTGGGCGTCCTCGATCAGTGCCTCGAGCTCTGCGTTGGTGCCCAGGTGGGGGTCGATCTGCGTGAAGTCCGTGATCCAGTAGCCGTGGTACCCGGCGCTCGCGTCGGCGCCGGTGCCCTGGACGGGGCGGTTGAGGAAGGACGGTGTGAGCCAGATGGCCGTGGTCCCGAGGCCCTCGACGTAGTCGAGCTGCGCGCGCAGGCCCGCGAGGTCGCCACCGTGGTAGAAGCCCTTGTCCGTGGGGTCGAGGCCGTGGTCGAGGCGGTCGCCCGCGAGGCCGCCCGTGTCGTTGGACGCGTCGCCGTTCGCGAACCGGTCCGTCATGACGAAGTAGAAGCTCTCGCCGTCGCCCGCCTGGCGCACGGGGTCCGCCACGAGGGCGTCGTCGGCGGCCGTGTAGTCCCCCGCGAGCGCGAGCGGGGTCAGGGCGATGCGGTGGGACGCGTCGTCGTACGTCACGCGGACGGGCGCGTCGCCCGCGAGCGTGAGCGGGACGTTCTCGCCCTCGTGGCCGTAGGACTCGTCCCACGAGTCGTCGATCGCGACCTTGTACTCCCACGAGCCCGCGGGGATCGTGAAGTCCGCCGCGTAGATGCCCGGCGTCGCCGTGGGCGCGAGCTCCGTCGCGGCGCAGTCCGGCTGCCAGTCCCCCGGGCACCCGAGCTCGTCCTGGAGGCTGCCCACGAGCGCGACCGTGCGGTCCGCGCCGAGGGCGGGCGGGGCCGCGAGCGCGACGAGGCCCGTCACGGCGAGGGAGAGCGCCGCGAGGGCGCCGGCTGCCCGACGGCGGGCGCTGGTGCCGGTGCCGCGGGCGCTGGTGCTCTTGCCGAGAGGTCGGCGGGACGGGCTGACGGGACGGCGGGCATGCGCGCTCATGGTGACTTCCTTGTCGCCGGGCAGATGTCGGGATTGTCCGTTCGACAAGAATGTAAACGCTTACAGCAACTTTCAGCAACCCGTATCGAGGGTGGGTGATGAACGCGCACGTCAACGGCCCGAGCGCGGGCGCGCCAGCGGGCGGCACCGCCGCGCGCGGGCGGATCAGCCCCGGGATCCCGCCCCCGGATCAGCCCCGGCGGGCGCGCCTCGCGACCGCGTCGAGCCAGATCGCGACCGTGAACACGAGGCCCGTGACGACGAGCCGCATCGAGTAGTCACCGCCCGCGAGCAGCACGCCCGTGGACACCGACTGCACCACGAGGACGCCCAGCAGCGCGGACCACGCCGACCCGCGCCCGCCGAACAGGCTCGTCCCGCCGATCACCGCGGCCGCGATGGCCGTGAGCACCAGCTCGACCTCGCCCGTGCCCTGGTTGGCCGCGGCAAGACGCCCCGTCGCGAGCACCCCGCCGAGGGCCGCCATGGTCGAGGACACCACGAACGCGGACACGAACACGCGCCGGACCGGCACACCAGCCTTGCGGGCGGCGTCGGCGTCACCACCGACGGCCCGCACGGACCTCCCCCACCGCGTGCGGCGCAGCGCGAAGTCGACCGCCGCGACGAGCGCGACGAAGACGGCGAACGCGACCCCGACGCCGCGGTTGGTGCCCAGGTAGGCGACACCCCCGACGAGGAGCGCCACGAGCACCGCGCACCGGGCCGCGAGCGCACCGAGCGACTCCGCGGGCAGGTCCACCCGGAGGCGGCGCGAGCGTTCGACGAGCCGAGCCGCGACATAGCCGGCTGCGATCAGCGCGACCAGCGTCCACGAGGCGGCCGGGGCGAGGAACGCGCGCTGGCTCAGGTACACGAGCGGCGTCTCGAACGGGAGGTTGATCGAACCCGTGGGACCGAGGACGCGCAGCTGGAGCCCCGTGACGAGCAAGAGCCCCGCGAGGGTGAACACGAACCCGGGGACACCGAGGCGCGTGTGGACCATCCCGTACACGAGACCGACCGCGAGCCCGACGCCGAGCGCCACGAGCACCGAGACACCTTGCGACCAGCCCCACTGCACCGAGGTCACCGCGGTGATCGCCGCCGCGAGGCCGCTGACCGCACCGATCGACAGGTCGAGCTGTCCCACGTGCAGGAGCACGACCACGCCAAGCGCGATCACCCCCGTCGCGGCGGACTGCTGGGTCAGGTTCACGAGGTTGTCGCTCGACAGGAACGCCGGGTTGATCGCCTGGAACACGAGCCACACGAGCGCGAGGAGGCCCACCACGGGCAGCACCCCGAGCTCGCCCGAGCGCACCCGGTGCCAGGTGCCGGAGAAGGCCGCGATCATCGGGCACCCCCGCCCCGCACCGCGCCGTTGCCGGGCGACTCCACACCCGTCACGGCAGCGAGCAGCTCCTCCTGGGTCGCGACCGACGCGTCGAACTCCCCGTTGACGCGACCGAGGCGCAGCACCATGATCCGGTCCGCGACCGCGTGCACGTCCACGAGCGAGTGGCTCGTCACCACCACGCCCAGGCCACGGCTGCGCAAGCGCTCGACGAGCGTGAGGAACTCCGCCGTCTGACGGATCCCGAGGGACGCCGTCGGCTCGTCGAGCACGATCACCTTGGGGTCCCCGAGGAGCGAGCGCGCGATCGCGACGCCTTGACGCTGCGCCGCGGAGAGCGCCCCCACGGGCACCCGCACGGACGGCACGCGCACAGCGAGCTGCCCCAGCAGCTCCCACGCCTGCTTCTCCATCGAGACCTCGTCGAGCAGCCGACCCCGGGTGAGCTCCGCACCGAGGAAGAGGTTCTCGACCACGTCGAGGTTGGGCGCGAGCGCGAGGTCCTGGAAGACGCTCGCGATGCCGTGCGACCGCGCGACGGCGGGGCTCGCGAGGGTCACGGGACGGTCGTCCACGGCGATCTCGCCGGCGTCGGGCCGCTGGTTGCCGGACATGACGCCCACGAGCGTCGACTTGCCCGCCCCCGAGTCGCCGATCACGGCGAGCACCTCGTGGCGGTGCAGCTCGACGTCGACACCGTCGAGCGCACGAGCCGCCCCGTAGCTCTTCGCGACGGCACGCAACGACAGCACGGGTGCGCTCATCCGTCTCCCTCCGTCAGCAAGCCTGCCTCGATGCAGGCGCGGGTGTAGGGCTCCACGCAGATCTCCTCCAGGGAGTAGACGCCGCCGTCGACGATGACGCGGCCAAGATTCTCGATGGTCAGCGAGACCGGGGTGAGCAGGAGCGCCGGGACGCCGTCGACCACCGCCGTGGGCCGCGGCTGCTCCCCACGCAGGATCCGCACCGCGAGCTCCGCGGCCGTGCGCGCCTGCTGGTCGAGGGCCTTGTAGACAGTCATGAGCTGGTCCCCCGCGACGATCCGCTGCAGGGCGGCGAGCTCGGCGTCCTGCCCCGTGACGGGTGGCACCGGGACGCGGCCCGCGGCGCGGAGCGCGGCGACCACGCCGCCCGCCATGCCGTCGTTGGCCGCGTACACGGCGTCGACCCGGTCCGCGAACTGCGGAAGCTGTCCGGTCACCCACTCCTGGGCCTTCTCGGGGCTCCAGTCGGGGGTGTCGTGCTCGGCGAGGATCTCGATCCCCGTCCCCTCGAGCGCTGACCCGACCCCGGCGCGCAGCCCGGCGGAGTTGGGGTCGGTCGCGGAACCGTTGACGAGCAGCACGCCCTGCACCTCGTCCTCGGGGCCCGAGCGCTCCGCGAGGAGGGACGCGACGAGCGCCTCGCCCTGGAGCCTGCCGATGTGCCGCGGGTCGAAGGACACGTAGAAGTCGAGGTTCGCGTCCGCGATGAAGCGGTCGTACGCGATCACGGGCACGCCGAGCTCGTGCGCCCGGTTGACGATGCTGATCGCCGCGACCGCGTCGACGGCGTCGATCACGAGCACGCCCGCCCCGCGCGTCAGCATCGACTCGGCCTGCTGCTGCTGGCGCTCCGCGTCCTGGTCGGCGTTCGCGGTGAGCAGTGTGCACGTGGGGCACCTCGCGGCGACGACGCGCTCGAACGCGGGCCGGTCCACGCCTTCGTACCGCGCCGTCTTCGACTCGGGGAGGAGGAAGCCGATCACCTCGCCGTGCTGGCCGTCGGGCGAGGCGGGCTGGGAGCACGCGGCGAGCACGAGCAGCGCGGCGGCGATCAGCCCGAGGAAGGACGCGGGTCGACGTGCGGTCATCCGGCCACCTGCTTCCGTCCAGCGATGGACACCTGGTCGAGCGCGACGGCGAGGGCTCCACGCACCTCGGCCGAGGCGCCGAGCTCGCCCGCGACGACGCGGACGGGGCCGACGACGGCGGGGATGGTGCACGCCTCGATCGCGGCACGCATCGGTTCGAGGAGCAGCTCACCCGCCTCCGCGAGCTCACCGCCCACCACGACGACCTCGGGGTCGAGCACGTTGCACACGGTCGCCACGGCCATCCCGAGGTGGCGGCCCGCGTCGGAGATGACGCGCCGGCAGCCCGGGTCCCCCTCGGCCGCCCGCACGATCACGTCCCGGAGCGAGAGCGAGCCGTGCGACGAGCGCAGCGTCTCGAGGAGCGCGGGCGCACCCACGATCGTCTCGAGGCAGCCCCGGTTGCCGCAGCGGCACACCGAGCCGTGCTCGTCCACCGAGACGTGCCCGATCTCCCCCGCGGCACCGACCCGCCCGCGGAACACCTCACCGCCCAGCACGAGCCCCCCGCCGACCCCGTGGGACACCCGGACGTAGAGGACGTGCTGGCAGCCGCGCCCCGCACCGAGGCGAGCCTCCGCGAGCGCACCGAGGTTGGCCTCGTTGTCGACCTGGACGGGCACGCCCAGGCGGGCCCCGAGGATCTCCGGGACGGCGGCGCCGTCCCACCCGCGCAGCAGCCCGAGCGAGGACACGGTCCCGGTGGCGACGTCGACGGGAGCGGGGACGCCGACGCCGACGGCGAGCACCTCGTCGAGCGCCGCGTCCACGGACTCGACCATCTCGCCGAGCATGAGGGCCGCGCGGTCGAGCCCGGCGTCGGCCCGGTGGTCGGGGGCGAGCGGCATGCGCTGCTCGGCCACGATGCGGTGCGCGACGTCGGACAGCGCGACACGCAAGGACCGCGAGTCGAAGTGGAACCCGGCCACGAGGCCGAGGTTGCGCGCGAGGGTCACCTGGAGGGCGCGGCGTCCGCTGCGGGACGTGGGCGAGGTGTGGAGCACCCCGCTGGCCACGAGCTCCTTGACGATGTTGGAGACGGTGGCCGGGGACAGGCCTGTGACACCGGCCAGCTCGACCTGCGTGAGCGAGCCACGCTGCTGGACGGCGTTCACGATCCGAGCCCGGTTGGCTTCACGCAGTGAAGTCTGCGAGCCCGGCGTCACCCGGTCCGTTCCCACGCGCGCAGCATAGCGGAGCGCGTGTTCACGGGGGGTCGAGCGTCCTGATCTGCGCGGTGTGGGAGCGTGGGCACGGCTGTGACCTGCGTTTATCTGATCAAGCCAAGATCACGGTTTGGCTACTCTTGCGTTCACTTCTTGACGCCAACGCTCCGGATGCCCTTGGATGAGGCATGCAGCACTCCGGCCGTGAACGCGGCCGGCATCGCACCCCGACACTTCGGGGTGCGCGGTCTCACCGTTATCCACGGCAATGACGACGTAGGAGAGAGAAAACAGATGCGTATTCGACGCACCCCAGCGCTGGTGACCGGCCTCGTGGCCGCGAGCCTCGCACTGGCTGCCTGCAGCAACGGCGGCAGCACGACGGACCCGAGCTCCCCCGCTGGTGGCGACGCCGCCGAGCAGACCGAGGTCGAGGTCTTCACGTGGTGGGCCTCGGGCTCCGAGAAGCTGGGCCTCGACGCCCTCGTCTCGGTGTTCGACACCCAGCACCCGAACGTGGAGTTCATCAACGGCGCCGTCGCCGGTGGCGCCGGCTCCGCCGCGAAGGACCTCCTGCAGTCGCGCCTCCAGGCGAACGACCCGCCGGACACCTTCCAGGCCCACGCCGGTGCCGAGCTGACCGACTACATCAACGCCGGTCAGATCGAGGACATCGCGAACCTCTTCGACGAGTTCGGGCTGCGCAACGCGTTCCCGGCCGACCTCGTGGACCGCCTCACGGTGGACGGCAAGATCTACTCGGTCCCGTCGAACATCCACCGCGCGAACGTCGTGTGGGCCAACCCCACCGTCATCACCGAGGCGGGTCTCGACCCCGAGGCGACGTACGCCTCGCTCGATGAGTGGTTCACCGCGTTCGACACGATCCAGGCCGCGGGCTTCACCCCGCTGTCGGTCGCGACGACGTGGACCCAGGTGCACCTGCTCGAGACCGTCCTGCTCGCCGAGCTCGGCGTCTCGACCTACAACGGCCTGTGGGACGGCACGACCGACTGGGCCGGCGCCGAGGTGACCGGTGCGCTCGAGGCCTTCGAGAAGGCCATGAGCTACACCAACACCGACCGTGACGGTCTGGACTGGCCGGACGCCACCCAGCAGGTCATGGACGGCCAGGCCGCCTTCAACGTGATGGGCGACTGGGCCGTGGCCGCGTTCGAGGAGGCCGGCAAGGCTGCCGGCACCGACTTCACCTACTTCCCGGTCCCCGGGACGGACGGCGTCTTCGACTTCCTCGCGGACTCCTTCACGCTCCCCGTGGGTGCCCCGCACCCCGACGGCGCGAAGGCGTGGCTCGAGACGGTCGGCTCGCTCGAGGGCCAGGTCGCGTTCAACAAGGCCAAGGGCTCCATCCCGGCCCGCACGGACGCGGACCCTGCGGAGTTCTCCGAGTACCAGCAGACGGCCATCGAGTCGTTCGGCTCCGACCAGATCGTGTCCTCGCTCGCGCACGGTGCGGCGACCCCGATCGCTGCGCTGAACGCGATCTCCGACGCGACCAGCAAGTTCACCACCGGCGGCTCTGACCTCGCGACCTTCCAGTCCGAGCTCGCTGCGGCGATGGGCTAGTCGAACCCCTGACGCGGTGCGGTCTCGTCGACACCCTCGACGAGACCGCACCCGTGCCGCCCTCCCCTCCCGCACACCCCGCCGACCCAAGGAGGCACCGGTGCCTCGCCAGCTCCGCCGCTGGGGACCTCCCCTGCTCCTCATCTCCCCCTCGATCATCCTCATGGCCGTGTTCGTCTACGGCTTGCTCGCCGCGAACGCGCAGACCTCCATGACGGACATCCACACCGCCGCGCAGGCGACCGGCCGCGCGCCGTCGTCGTTCGTGTGGTTCGACAACTACGTCGCGCTCCTCGGCACCGAGGCCTTCCAGCACTCGCTCAAGAACCTCTTGCTCTACACCGTCGTGTTCCTCGCGGGCACCATGTTCTTCGGCTTCCTGTGGGCGTGGCTCCTCGACCGGCCCGTGCGCTTCGAGGGCGTCTTCCGCTCGATCTACCTCTTCCCGATGGCCGTGTCCTTCGTCGCCTCCGGCGTCGTGTGGCGCTGGCTGCTCAACTCCAACCAGGGTGAGCAGGCCTCGGGCCTCAACCGCCTCTTCCAGATCGTGGGCCTCGACTTCCTGCAGAACAACTGGTGGAACAACGTCGACGTCGGCATCGCCGCGATCGCGATCCCCGCCATCTGGCAGCTGTCCGGCTACGTCATGGCCCTCTTCCTCGCCGGGTTCCGCGGGATCCCCGAGGAGCACCGCGAGGCCGCCCGCGTGGACGGCGCGACGGAGTGGCAGCTCTACCGCCACGTGCTGTTCCCCCAGCTCGGCCCGGTCGCCCTGTCCGCCGTCATCATCGTCGGTCACATGTCGCTCAAGGCCTTCGACCTCATCATGGCGATCTCGAAGCCCGCGAACTACCAGACCAAGGTTCCCGCGATCGACATGTACGTGTTCAAGTCGAGCTTCGACTACGCCAACTCGGCGGCCGTGGGCTCGATCCTCCTCGTGATCGTCGCGGCGCTGATCATCCCTTACCTCATCCACATCACCCGGACGGAGAAGTCCAAGTGAGCGCCGTCAAGTCCGACACCTCGTTCGGTGTCCCGGCCAAGGCTGCGGCCCGCAAGGCGAAGGAGCGCTTCAGCGTCTCGCGCACCTTGCGGTACCTCGTGCTCCTGTTCTTCCTGCTGGTCGTGCTCATCCCCGTCTACGTGCTCTTCGTGACGAGCTTCAAGGGTGCGGGCGACGCTGCCGCGGTGCGCGCGTGGAACCTGCCCGAGGTCTGGATCCTCGACAACTGGAAGGGCGCGTGGGACGCGCTGTCCCCCGCGATCTGGCGCACGGTGCAGATGGTGGTCCCGGCCGCCGTCATCTCCTCGTTCCTCGGGGCGATGAACGGGTTCGTGCTCGCCCGCTGGCGCTTCCCGTACTCGGACCTCGTCTTCACGCTCATCCTCTTCGGGATGTTCATCCCGTACCAGGCCGTGATGATCCCGCTCCTCCAGCTCATGCTGGGCGCGGGGGTGCCGAGCGGCGTGCCGTCACTGATCATCCTGCACGTGATCTACGGCATCCCGATCACCACGCTGATCTTCCGCAACTACTACATGTCCGTGCCCGAGGAGCTCATCGAGGCCGCGCGCGTCGACGGCGCGGGCATGCTGCGGACCTTCGGCTCGGTGGTGCTCGCGATCTCGATCCCGAGCTTCGTGGTGGTGCTCATCTGGCAGTTCACGACGGCGTGGAACGACTTCCTGTTCGCCGTGTTCTTCTCCTCGAGCCAGAACGGCCCCGTGACGCTCGCGCTGAACAACCTCGCGAACGGCGCGCTCCTGACCAACTACGGGATCTCGATGGCGGGTGCTCTGCTCGCCTCGTTGCCCACCCTGCTCGTGTACATCCTGCTGGGTCGCTACTTCATCGGCGGCCTCATGTCCGGCTCCGTCAAGGGCTAGGACCTCGGCGGGCGGACCCTCCCTGGGGGTCCGCCCGCCCCACCCGTACCCCCCACCCCTTCACCAGTCCCAGGGACACGTGTGGCTCGAGTTTCTTCG
>JAAYZM010000109.1 GCA_012514835.1 Actinomycetales bacterium | reverse complement strand
GCCCGAGGTGGCACAGGGAGCCGAGCAGCACCTGGCCCGCGAAGCCGCCCGCGAGAGGGCCGAGCAGGCTCGCGAACAGCAGCTCGACCTGGGCCCAGCCGGAACCCGTGACCGCCAGGACCGCCCACACGAGCACCGAGCCCACGAGCCACACCTGGGCCATACCCACCGAGCGTGCGGCGAACGAGTGGGGGCTGCGCGTGCGGGACTGCTGGAGGAGCGGCCACGAGGAACGCACGAGGGCGACGGCGTAGAGCACGAGCCCGACCACGAGAAGGGCGCGAACACCGGTGGCGACCGACGCGATCTGGAGCACGAGCGCCGCGCCGAGACCGGCAAGCCCGTGCCGGGCGGCGCGCATCGAATCGTCGCTCAAGCCCGTGCCGAGCATCGTGGGCCACAGCGAGACGAGCGTGCCCACCACGGTGAGACCCACCCAGCCGAGCAGCATCACCGTGACGTGACCCACGTACGCGCGCGAGGCGAGGTCGCCACCGGCGCGCGCGAGCACGACGCCGAACGCCCCGCCGAGCGGGAGCGCCGCGGCGGCCGCGACGTAGTACCAGGCCGTCCAGCCAAGCTGTGTGCCGAGGCCGCGCCGTGCGTGCACCACGAGCACGACGCCGTGCCACACCGTCGCCGCGCCCACGAGCACCGAGCCCGCGACGAGCACGGGCATGCTGTCGCGGACCAGGCCGACGAGCACCCCGAGCGAGCCGAGCGTGTGCCCGGCGAGCCGGAGCGCCTGGCCGCGGTAGCCGCCGGGCAAGGGGTGGCGCCGCAGCGCCTCGGCGAAGTGCGCGCTCCAGATGAGGATCGCGGTGCTCACGCCACCGAGCAGCAGCAGGTGCACCATGAGCCACTCGGCGTTCGGGACCCAGCGGTGGATCACGGACACGATCGCCGCGGCGAGGAGCCACAGGGCGACGAGGGCGTTGGCGCGCAGGTGCCAGCGGCTTCTCACGGGACGATCTCCAGTCGGGACTCACGAGCAGGTTCAGGTTCGGGGGAAGGCGCGGCCTCGGGTGCTGACGTCGCGGGCCGGGCCGGGCGCGCTCGCCTCGCAGCGACCACCGCGGAGGTGACCGCGAAGGCGAAGAAGGACAGGACCGCCACGATGTTCAGGGCGCCCCCGAGCTGGAGCGCCCACGGCTGCGCCTTGAGGTCACCCACGACGAGGCGCAGGGCGAGCGACGCGTGCAGCAGGACCACGGGGCCATAGAAAGCCGGGTGGTACGGCAGCGGGGTGCGCAGCACCGCGGGCAAGATCACCGAGGCGTGCGCCATGATCATCGAGAGCACGAAGTCGAGGAACACCGCGTGCACCACCGCGTCGTAGGCGGGCCCCTCCGGCACGTGTCCGGCGAGGAGCCAGATGGTCCCGGCCACGGTGAGCCACACGTAACCGCCGATCAGGCACCACGCCATGAAGCGCGGGGCGCCCGTGGCGCCGGCGGTGCGGCGCGCGACGTCGTGGCGCACGAGCCACGCGACGAGGGCGAGCAGGGCCGCGCCCAGGAGGACGTGCCCGACGGCGGGCCACAGGGTGGCCGCGACCACCCCGCCCGCGAGGGCCCACGTGGCGGCGAGCGCGCCCTGCTCCTGGGCGGGCGTGACCCCACCGACGCGGGACAGCTCGACGCGCTCGCCCGCGATGGTCGCGACGAGGAAGCCGACGAGCCACGGGAGCGTGGTCGCGACGGGCGCACCACCGAGCCAGAGCGCGGCACCACCGGCCGCGAGACCGGCACCGATGATCTGCATCGCGATCGCCGCCGCGGGCTGGCGGCGCCACAGCGCGGCGTACACGCCGAGCTGCGCGAGCGTGCCCCCGAGGAGCAGGGCCTTGCCCGCCTCGATGGGCAGCGGGGTGAGCAGCGCGATCGCCCCTGCGCCGAGGGTGATGGGAGCGGAGAATCCCCACCACCGGCGCAGGGCGACCGCGCGCTCCGCGGACACGAGCGTGCCCACGAATCCGAGGACGAGCAGCACCCCGTGGATGTCCGGGAGCCGCTCCGTGGTCAGCGGCGCGGGCAGCCCGAGCAGGAGCAGCGCGGCGTCCAGGCCGAGGAGCAGCGCGATCCCACCGGGCAGCAGGAGAGCGAGCCGCCTAGTCTTTTGCACGCCTCCAACTGTAGAAATTGGCGAGGGGACTGTCTAGGACTTGTGTCCCGGAACACTCCCCTGGCCAGCGTGCATGCCGCAGCAGCCTTGCGACTACGGCTTGGTGAACCCCTGCGCGAGCTCGACGAGCAGCCGCGCGCCGAAGCCGCTCGCGCCCTTGGGCCGGTAGCCCTCCGTCGACTCCCAGCGCATCGGGCCGGCGATGTCGAGGTGGGCCCACGGCGTCTCGCCCGCCCACTCGGCGAGGAAGAGCGCCGCCGTGATCGCGCCGCCCGAGTCGCCACCGATGTTCTTGACGTCGGCGATCTCCGAGTCGAGGAGCTTGCGGTAGCGGCGGTCGAGCGGGAGGTGCCACACCGACTCGTCCGACGTCTCGGCCGCGGCCTTCACCTGCGCCAGGATCCCGTCGTCGTTCGCGAACACACCTGCGGAGAGCGGGCCGAGCGCCATGAGGCACGCCCCGGTCAACGTCGCGATGTCCACGACGGCGTCGACCTCGTCCTCGACGGCGAGCGCGATCGCGTCCACCATGACGAGGCGCCCCTCGGCGTCCGTGTTGAGCACCTCGATCGTGCGGCCCGAGCGGGTCACGGCCACGTCCCCGAGCTTCTGCGCGTGCGAGGACGGCATGTTGTCCGTGCACGCGAGGTACCCGGTCACGTTGACGGGGACACCGAGCTCGGCCATCACCGACATCGCCGCGAGCACGGCACCCGCGCCCGTCATGTCCATCTTCATCTGCTGGTGCGAAGAGTTGGAGGGCTTGAGCGAGATGCCGCCGGAGTCGTACATGATCCCCTTGCCGACCAGGCCGAGGTGCGCGGTCGCGCCCTCGGGCCGGTAGGAGACCTTGATCATGCGCGGCTCGTCCGCAGAGCCCCGGTTGACACCGAGCAGTCCCCCGCACCCCAGCTCCTCGAGCGCGGCCTTGTCGAGCACCTCGATGCCCAGACCCGTCTCGCTCGCGATCCGCGTCGCGAGGTCACCGAAGGCGGGCGCCGTGAGCAGCGAGCCCGGCGCGTTCGACAGGTCACGGGCGACGGACGTGGCCCGCGCGAGCGAGCGCCCACGGTCCGCGCCGGTACGCAGGGCCTCGTGCAGCTCGCTCGCGGCGACGATCGTGACCGCGGTGAGAGCGGTGACCTCCGAGCTCGAGCGCAGCTCTTCGTAGCGGTACCGCCCGAGGACGGCACCCTCGACGATCGCCTGACCCACGAGAGCGGCGTCGAGCCCCGAGGTCTCCTCCCCGATCGCGACGGCGACGGCCGCGTCGTGCGACGCGGCGCGCGCCAGGGCACCCGCGGCGTCGCGCACGGCGGCGGCGTCCACCTTCTCGGGCTCGCCGACGCCGACGGCGATCACCGTCGACCCATCCTGACGAGGCAGGGTGAGCGTCTGCCCGGTGTTCCCCGAGAACCCTGCACGCTTGAGCGACTCGCGGCTCAGCCCCACCCCGGCGGGCACGTCGCCCGACTTGTCGACGAGGATGCCGAGCACGGTGGCGTCGCCCTGCGGCGCCTCGACGACCTCGACGGACACCGCGCGCACGGCGGCCTCGGACGGGACGGGATCAAAGGTCGAGCTCATGTGCGGCACTCCTTGTTGCGATGACCTGGGGGTTCACGTGCGACCTTAGTACCGCGAGCGGCCGGGACGCTCGGCCACAAGTCTCACGTGTGCACCGATCCCTCGTGCTCTGCGTGCGAGCGAGGCTCGATCTGGAACGTCGAGTGCTCGACGTCGAAGTGGTCCCGCAAGCAGTCCGCGAGCCGGTCGAGGATCCCTTCACGCCCGCACGAGGCCAGCTCCTCGTCCGCGACGACCACGTGCGCGGACATCACCGGCACGCCGGTGGTGAGCTCCCACACGTGCAGGTCGTGGACGTCCTCGACGCCGTCCGCGCGCAGGATGTGACCGCGCACGGCCTCGAGGTCGACGGCGTCCGGAGTGCCCTCGAGGAGCACGTGGACCACCTGGCGCAGCAGCACGGCGGCCCGGGGCAGGATCAGCGCGACGATCGCGAGCGACGCCACCGGGTCGGCGAGCGCCCAGCCCGTCGTGGCGAGCACGACCCCCGCGACCACCACGGCGACCGAGCCGAGCAGGTCACCGAGCACCTCGAGGTAGGCGCCGCGCACGTTGATCGACTCCTTCGCGCCCTGGCGCAGCACGAGCAGCCCGACGAGGTTGACCACGAGGCCCACCGCGGCGAAGGCGATCATGAGGTCGGGACGCACCTCGGGCGGGGAACCCCAGCGCTGGACGGCCTCGATCGCGACGAGCACACCCACCACGAGGAGCAGGATCGCGTTGACGAGCGCGCCGAGCACCTCGAAGCGCTGGTAGCCGAAGGAGTGGCGCGGCGTCGGGGGGCGCATGCCGAGCCGGACCGCGACGAGCGCGACGACCAGCCCCGCGACGTCGGTCAGCGCGTGACCGGCGTCGGCGAGCAGCGCGAGGCTCCCGCTGAGCGCAGCACCCACCACCTGG
>JAAYZM010000016.1 GCA_012514835.1 Actinomycetales bacterium | reverse complement strand
CGAGAACCACGCGGTGAGGTCGGTGCGCATCTCAGCGGGGACGGACTGCCATGCGGCGCGCACGGTGGCATCGTCGAGCAGGTCGAGGATGCTCACGAGGTCAGGCTGGAACGGCAAGGGCGCGCCGAGCAGGGCGCCCAGGAGGTTGCCGAGGGCGTGGTCGGCCGTGACGGTTCCGGAGGGCGCCGCGGGCCAGCCGTTGGCGGGCTGGTGCTGGAGGAGCGCGGCGGGCACCCAGCTGAGGCGGCGCAGCTCGACGTCGACCGTGTGTGCCGCGAAGAGGCCTGGCACCGCGGACCACTCGTCGACGTGGTCGGCGTACCCCCGTTCGGTGCGGACGAGGACGGCGTCGCCGAGGTCCTCTCGGGCGAGGTCGGTGAGCAGGACGAGGTAGTCGTCCGGTCCCCGTTCGGCGAGTGCGTCGAGCGCGGCCAGGTGGGATGCCACTGGGCGTACGAGCACCCGCTGGCCGTCGATCGCGATGTCGCGCTCTGAGCCTGTCCATCGTGGCCGGGCACGCAGCACGAGCACCTTGGACTGGCCGTGCTGGATGAGCGCCCGGGCGCGGTTCTTGACGTATGCGGGCGAGGCGAGGGGCAGGCGGTCGCTCATTCGACCCACCACCTGACCCTGAGTCGCTTGCCCGAGCGCAGCGCGGCCTGCCACTTCTTGCGCAGGTCGAGCAGCTGGGACTCGAGGTCGTCGATGTCGAGGAAGACCTCGTCGGGGTCGGTCGGGGTCGCCGGGCCGGGCGCGGGCACCGCGGGCTCGGGCGTCGGGACTGGCTGAGGTGCCGGAGTCGGGGTCGCCGGGGCGGGCGTCGGGGCGAGGGTGATGAGGACCTCGACGGCGCGAGCCCTCGCCTCGGCGAGCGCGGGTGCGAGCGGTGCGTGGAGCTCGGCGCGCCGTGCGACCTCGCGCAGCCCGCTGAGGATCTCTTCGCCCTGCCCGCCCGGGACGCCTGCGATCTTGTCGAGGATCGACCAGTCGGTGCTCTTGAGTGCCCGGACAAGCTCGGGCGCGGACGTCATGGCGCGCGCGAGGGGCTGCGGCTCGTTCGGCAGCTCGACGAGCGCGAGCACCTGGAGCAGGAGGGTGTCGTCGCTCTCCTTGGCGAGGGCCTCGAGCACCTCGTGCGCCTTGACCGTCGTGGTCCAGCGGTCGTTCTGCTGGGTGTCGAGCCCGAGCAGGGCCGCGTGCGACTCGAGCTCGGCACGCAGCTGGGCGACCGGTGGGCGCAGCTCGTGAACCTTGGTGCGCACGGCGGAGGCGAGCCGGTTGACCCCAGCAGCGCTGCGGCGCGGCGGCCGCGGAGCGCCGAAGAGCGCCTGAGCGGCCGCGAGCGCTGACTCCCACTCGCTCTCGCTGGGCAGGCGGGCGGGGCGCAGTCCCATGTCGGAGTGCACCTGCCCGATCGCGGGTGGTGGGACCGGCGTCCCGGCGCGCAACCATTCGCGGTCCTCGAGCGCGGCCCACGTGAGGATGAGCAGGTCCTGCACCTCGTCGGGCATCCCGTACGCGCCGAGCCGCTTGCGGAGCGCCGCGACGGTCACGGTGCCTTGCTGTGCGTCGGAGGCGTTCCACCGCGTGAAGTGCTGGAGCCAGCCGAAGTTGTCGCTGCGCAGGGCGTAGACGTTCTCGCGCACCTGACCGAGCTGGAGCGCGTGTGCGACCCGGGCGACGACGGCGGCGCGGGGCTTGTCGAGGTCTTCGATCCGCCCTGACGACTCGAGCGCGGCACGGACCGCCTCGAGCGTGGTCGTGAGCTCGGCGCGCCGGACCTCCTTGTCACCGGGCTCGAACTTGGGGTGCTCGGGGAACTCGAAGTCGAGTGCCTGACGCACCGTGTCCTCGAGCGTCGCGCGGAAGGACGGCTGGACGGGCCGGGTGATGTGGAGGCCCTGCTTGAGGGTGCTGAAGACCTCGGTCTCCTTGATGCCGACGTCGACGTTGTCCGGGGACGCGGGGGTCACACCGTAGGCCTCGCGGAGCACCCCGAGCACCTTGCGGCGCAGCGAGTTGCGCTGGTTCTCGAGCTGCATGCGGGCCGGCTCGCGGTCGCCGGGGTTGAGGATCCCGGAGTAGTTGTCGAAGCGGCCGTCGAGCAGGTACTCGAGCATGCACAGCCGGCCGACGTCGTTCATGCGGTCGGCGGTGAGGAAGTGTGGCACCCAGGCGATCGTCGTCGCATCGGCACCACCGGCGCGCAGCAGGGCGATGCGGTTGACGTCGTCCTGTGCGGAGTAGGTGCCCACGTCCCACGGCATGTCGATCACGAGGCGCCACCCCTCGGGGTTCGTGAGGGCCTCGTTGGGCAGCTCGGTGTCGTCTCGGATGTTGCCGAAGACGACGTCGATCTCGCGCTTGGTTCCGCGCCAGACCAGGCTGAAGGTCCACTTGGCGAGGAGCGAGGTCTGCTCGGGGATGCCGAGCTCAGAGGTGAGCAGCTTGCGCACGAGCGCCTTGCGGTTGGCCTCGGTGTCCTCGTTCTGCACCTGTTCGAGCACGGCCTCGTGGTCGACACCGGTCAGCACAAGGCTGATGCTCGGGTCGGGGCCGTCGCCGACGTGGACCTCGCCGAACTCGGCGGCCCAGGAGCGCACGTAGGTGAGCACCTGCTGGGCCTGCTGCCCGGGGATGAACGAGGCGACCGTCCCGTAGTTCAGGGCGGCGAGCTTGGCGGCGTTGAGGTTCGCGAGCGACGGCGCTCCGGGTGCGAGGGCTGCGACGAGGAGGGTCTTGGCGAGCCTGTCCTCGGTCACGAAGGCGTGGTCGCGCGGGAGCTTGCGCGCCTCGGCGTCGCTCAGCTGGTGCTTGGCGAGCAGGTGCGGGCGCATGCGCTGGAGGTAGAACTTGCGCGCGTTGTCGAAGTGCTGGCGCATCTCGGTCGTGAGCGGCTGGGTGTTGCCGAGCACCGTGACGTCGAACAGGTCTCCGACCGGGATGACGTCGTTGATCGTGAGGGTGTCACGTCCGAGGCTCAGGAGCTCGCCCATGAGCAGCAGCGCGGTGCGTTCGCGCTGGAGGAGCGAGGACAGTGCGACCATCGCGTCGACGAGGGCGGGTGAGAAGGGGTAGGTGAGCGAGAAGTCTGCCCCTGAGGCCTTGTCGGCGCTCGTGAGGAGCACGTTCCAGGATGCCGAGTCCGCCTTGACGCGGGCGACGGCGTCGCGGACCTGCTCGGCGGCTTCCGGGCTCACGGGCGTGAGGAGTCGCTTGTTGACGATCTGCGGGAGGTCGGCGGCGCGCAAGGTGATGCGCTCGAAGCGGTCCTCCCACCAGCGGAAGCTCTGCCCGAGCGCCGCCTGCTCTGCCCCGGGTGCGGTGCCTCCGCCGAGGAAGTCCTTGAGGTCGCGCTGGCGTGCGACGAAGGAGACGATCGGGACCGGGAGCACGTCCATCTCGGTCTCGACGAGCTTGGCGACCTTCGAGGTCTCGTCGGCGATGAACTGCGAGTCCCCGAGGTGCTGGGCGAGCCAGAGCACGAGCTCGTCGAGGAAGAGCACGATGCCGTCGTAGCCGAGGTCACGCGCGTGCTGCGTCATGACGCGCAGTCCCCGGGCGATCTCGAGCCAGTCACCTGCGCTCCCGAAGCTCGAGAAGTGCTCCTTGACAAGGGTCGCGACGAGCCGGTCGTGCTGCGGGTCGCCCACGGGCGCGGCTGCTGCCGCGGCGTAGCTCTCGGGCGTCCATGCCGCGGCGCGCTTGCCCCAGCCCGCGGCAGCGGGTGCGTCGGTGTTGAGGGAGGCGAAGAATGCCTCGTCGCCGAGCCGCCGTCGCAGGCCCTCGGCGTCCTCGAAGAGTCGGCCGGACTCGTGGAGCACCGGGAGGGGTGCCTCGGGGTGGCGGCGTGCGACGGCGTCGAGGTAGCCCTGGAAGAGGGCGGCCTCGAAGGACTCCTTGCCGAGCAGGTGGTAGTCGACCGCGAAGAGCTTGCGGTCGAGCACCGCGGAGTGCTTGTCGACCACGCTCTGCAGGCCGGGCAGTGCGCGCGCCGAGGCGTTGCCGGTGAGCAGGAGGTGCAGCACGGCCATGAAGTGGCTCTTTCCGGAGCCGAAGGAGCCGTGGACGAAGGCTCCCTTGCTCTTGGCCCCGG
>JAAYZM010000108.1 GCA_012514835.1 Actinomycetales bacterium | reverse complement strand
GCACCACGACCCGGTAGTCGCGGGGCGCGACGGCGCACACCTGCTCGAGCAGCCCGAGCACCCGGTCGAGCCCCTCGAGAGCGCGCAACGACTCGGGTCGCTGGGGCCCCGCGTGGTGCGCGATCTCGTCGTAGTCCACGAGGTCCACGACCACCACGGGCGTGCCACGCACGAGCTGCTCGGCCACGAGCGACGTGTTGAGGTCCCGCAGCAGCACGTTGGTGATGCCGCGCAGCACGACGTACCAGCCGCCGCGGCCCACGCGAGGCACGACGCCGCGCACGCGCTGGCGGTGCCCCTGGAAGAGCTCCTTGACCATCTCCGCGACGGTCAGCACCACGGAGCGCACCAGCACGAACGGGCTCGCGAACATCCGCAAGAAGGCTGGCCCGGGGCCGATCCCGTCGCGACCGGCCCGGCTCATGACGAGCACGTTGGTGCCCGCCCCGCCCGAGAACATCATCGAGATCGCGGCGTCGCGCGGGCCCAGGAGCGGGGTGGCGCCCTCCGCGGCAGCGAGGCGGCGCTCGATCTCGGCGGCGTCCGCGGGGCGGTTGGACACGAGCAGGCGGCCCAGGTCGCGGTCCCACCAGCGGAAGGACGGGATCGCGTCGGAGTCGCCGTACAGGAGCGCCGCCTGGCTCGCCGGGGTCGTGGACGGCACGCGCGCCCACCACGTGGTCAGGCGGTGCGTGCCCGTGCGCAGCCAGCGGTACAGCGTGGGCGCGAGGCCCGCCTCGATCGCGACGCCGAGCGTGTCGCGGCCCACGCCGTCGAGCAGCACCACGAGGAGCCCTGGCTCGCGCGAGTCCGGCTGCACGTCGGTCCCCGTGCGTCGCGCCCGGGCCCGCGCGCGGCGGATGACGTCACCGAGCACGTACTCCGAGTCGTTGACCCCGATCAGCCAGCGGCCGAGGGCCATGACGGCCCCCGCGAGGAGCAGCACGGCGGGCACCACCTGCGGCCCGGCGAGCGTGAGCCCCGGCACCACCTCGAGCGCGCCCCACAGCACGAGCAACTGCGCGGCGAGCCCCGCGAGCAGCGCCCCGACGGCACCCGTGCGGGCCGCCATGAGGCGCAGCAGCGGGCGGGTCAGGTAGTCCCCCGCGGCGACGAGCACCGCGATGAGGAGCAAGGACCACGCGCTGCGCAGCTCGACGCCGCCGAGCGTGAAGATCGCGACCCCGAGCCCGAGCGCCGTGGTGAGCAGCGCGAGGGCGGCGTCGACGAGGTCGGCGAGCCGGTAGCGCACGCGGCTACCTGCTACGGGGCGGTGCCGGCTGGCGGACGTCGGAGCCCCAGCGCTGCGGCTCGGGCACGTCGAGCGCGTCGCACAGCGCGTGCCACACGTCCCGCGGTTCGACCCCGACGTCGAGCGCCTCTCGAGCCGTCATCCCGTCCAGCTCACCGAGCACCTGGTCCGTCGCGACGGCGCGCCCGTAGGCCTGGCCGAGCACCTCGTCGACCAGTGCCCAGAACTCGCGAAGTCGCATGTGCCCAGCCTGCCATGTCGGTGCACCTTGGGATGATGTCCCGGTGACGGTGGTTGACGGTGCGTTCGCGCGGTTCGGGGCCGCGACGCGCGCGTGGTTCGAGCAGTCCCTCGGCGCGCCCACGGCGGCCCAGAGCGAGGCGTGGGACGCGATCGCCTCGGGCAAGCACGCCCTCGTGGTGGCCCCGACGGGCTCGGGCAAGACCCTCGCGGCGTTCTTGTGGGCGATCGACCGCCTGCTCGCCGCTCCGACCCCCGAGGACCCGTTGCGGCGCTGCCGCGTGCTGTACGTCTCGCCGCTCAAGGCGCTCGCCGCCGACGTCGAGCGCAACCTCACCGTCCCCCTCGAGCAGATCAGGGCGATGCCCGACGGCGGTCACCTCGCCGAGCTGCGCACGGGGGTCCGCACGGGCGACTCGACACCTACCGAGCGGCGCAGGCTCGCCCGCACGCCGCCCGACATCCTCATCACCACCCCCGAGTCGCTGTTCCTCATGCTCACGTCCCAGGCACGCGAGGCGCTGCGCGCGATCGACACCGTGGTGGTGGACGAGGTGCACGTGCTCGCGGGCACCAAGCGTGGGGCGCACCTCGCCGTGAGCCTCGAGCGCCTCGACGAGCTGCTCGCTGCGCCCGCGCAGCGGATCGGGCTCTCGGCCACCGTGCGACCGGCAGACCGGGTGGCGCGCTTCCTCGCCGGAGGGCGCACCGGGCCGGGCGCACGCGAGGTGGTCGTGGTCCAGCCGCCCGCCACCAAGGAGATCGTCGTCGACGTCGAGGTCCCCGTGCCGGACCTCACGGAGCTCGCCGTCGTCCCCGGGAACCAGCAGCGTCCCGCGGGCGAGGGCGGGCGCGCCCCGG
>JAAYZM010000015.1 GCA_012514835.1 Actinomycetales bacterium | reverse complement strand
CCCACCAGGAGCCCGCCGTCGACGTCCGCCGCGACGGAAGGCCGCCACACGAGCGCGGACGCCATCGCATTCGCCCCGAGGCTCTCGCCGTGCACCACGAGCCGGGGCCGCACCGCGGGATCGATCAGCTGGAGCCGCGCGTGGACGGCCGTGAGCAACGCCTCGGCCGCCCACCGGTGCGCCCCGGGGTGCGCGAGCGCGGACAACCACGACGGCGCCGCCGCGTACTGCACGCTGATGGTCGCCACATCGCCGCCCGTCGCGCGCTCGAGCGACTCGACGGCGTGCGGGTTGAGCCAACCGGACCCCGTGGGCACGGCCACGCACACGGTCCCGCGCGAGAACGCCCCCACTCGCTCGGCCTCGGCAAGGGCCAAGGCGACCCGCGCGGAGAGCCGCCGCGCGGACTCGACCCCCACGAGCACCCGCAGCGCGCGCGGCGCCACGGGGGAGCGCGTCAGCAACCGACGGCCCTCGCGCCCCAGCTCGTTCCACCGCACCAAGGAGCCGGGCGCACCAGCCCACCCGGAAGACGCCGCGGGCGGGGCAAGGCACAGCTCCTCACGCCGCAGCCGACGGCGGAACGCCCGTGCCCCGAGCGCGGGCGCGAACGGCAGCCCGGCCAGCAGCACGAGCCCGAGCGAGGACCCCGCGATCTGCACGCCCGTCTCCTCGGCGGGCGCGCGGTAGCCCTGGCGCACCGAGTTCACCGTCACCGCCGCCACGTAGATGCCCGCCGTGGCGAGGCAACCGAGCGACCCGCCGCTCGTGACGCACCGCTCGCCCATGCGACGGCCGAACTGCGCGTCCGCCGCGAACCGGTCCCGCCCGTCCACGGGGAGGCCCACGGCCTGCCGGTAGCGCAGCACGTCGTACGCGAGGTCGTGCTCGCGGCACGCGTCGTCGAACCCGAACACCGTGCCGCCCGTGGGGGTGGAGCAGTCGCCGTCCGGGCTTACGAGGGCGCCGGACAGCTCGGGCAGGGCGACGGGCTCGTAGCCCATGACCTCGGCGAAGCGTGGCGTGGTCGCGAGGCCGGCCGCTCGCGACGGCGCCGCGTCCGCGAGCCCGCGCGCGACCCGCGGCGAGGCCGTCCACCCGCCCAGGAGCAGCACGAGGAGCGGTCCGACGGCGAGGAGCACCGCAACCCGGCGCGCACGAGGAATGGCCATGCCCTCGAACCTAGGAATCGCGAAGCCGCAGGTCATCGGGCCACAGAGCGAACCTGAACCGACCCCGCAGGGCTACCGAGGGCGTACGGATGAGACTCGAGAGGGAACCCGGCCTAGTACCCCGGTATGGCGACGCGCAGCCCGCCCGTCGCTAGCGTTGCCGCGTGACCAACGCCCGGACCGATGCCGCGCGCCGGGCAGTCCGCCTCGCCGCCGACGCCACGTGGCGCGCCCTCGCGGCCGCCGCGGCAGAACCGGACCAGCACCCGCGCCCCCGCCGTCGGGCAGCGCGTTTCGCGACCTGGCTCACCATCCCCCTGGGCCTGTTCTTCATGCTGGTGGTGATCGACGAGCACGCGTGGATCCGGCCGAACGCGAGCGCGCTGCTGGTCCTCACGGGCACGGCGTCCGCGGTCGCGGTCGCGCTGCTCGGCAAGCGTGCGCTGCTGGGCTGGCGCATCGTCACGGTCGCGACGGCCGTGTGGCTCACCCCGGGGATGAACGTGCTGGGCCCGTTCGCGTGGCCCATGTCGCAGATGTTCGTCGTCGTCCCCGCGTTCCTCCTCGCGACGTTCCGCTACCGGCGGACCGTCGCGTGGGGTGTGTGGGGCTGGACGGCGCTCCTGCTGGTGCTCGGGGGCTTCCTCGCCGGGTCGCCCAGCTCGGGCGCCGGGTGGGCGCTCTCGCTGCTGGCCGTCACGGCCGTGGTGGACGCCACGCGCGTGCGGCGGCGCGCCCAGGCGGAGGTGAGCGCAGAGCGCGAGGCGCGCGTGCGGCAAGAGGAGCACAGCCTCGTGCTCGAGGAGCGTGCCCGGATCGCGCGCGACCTGCATGACGTGGTGGCGCACCACATGTCGATGATCGCGGTGCAGGCCGAGTCCGCCCCCTACCGGATCGCCGGGCTCGACGACGCGGCCCGGGCCGAGCTCGCGTCGATCGCCGACTCCGCGCGCGCCGCGCTCTCCGACGTGCGCGGCATCCTCACCGTGCTGCGGGACGGCGAAGCGGCCCCCGAGCGTGCCCCGCAGCCCGCGCTCGACGATCTCGAGACGCTGATCGGCGCCGCGCGCGCGGCCGGTGCGAGCGTGTCGCTGCAGGTCACGGGCTCGCGGCGCGCGCTCGCCACCACCGTGGAGATCGGTGCCTACCGGATCATCCAGGAGTCTCTCGCGAACGCGGCACGCCACGCCCCGGGGGCCGCCGTCGTCGTCGGTCTTGCCTTCGGGGACCACCACCTCGAGGTGACGGTCACGAACGACGCGCCCGCGGCGGGGGAGGGGGCCGACGACGACGGCAGACCCGGGGCGGATGGCCTTGAGGAGGCGGGTCAGACGGGCGGCCACGGACTGGTGGGCATGCGCGAGCGCGCCGCGCTCCTGGGCGGCGAGGTCGAGGCGGGGCCGACGGCGGACGGCGGGTTCGAGGTCCGTGCGACGCTGCCCGTGGAGGTGGGCGAGTGATCCGGGTGCTCGTGGTGGACGACCAGGCGATGGTGCGCGAAGGGTTCGCCGCGCTGCTCGGCGCGCAAGAAGGGCTCAGCGTGGTGGGCACGGCCGCGGACGGTCTCGAGGCCGTCGCTCTCGCGGCCCGGGAAGAGCCCGACGTGGTGGTCATGGACATCCGCATGCCCCGCATGGACGGGATCGAGGCCACCCGGCACATCGTCGCGGGGGCAGAGTCGGGCGGGCGCGAGGTGCACGTGCTGGTGCTCACCACCTTCGACCTGGACGAGTACGTGGTGGACGCGCTGCGCGCCGGGGCGAGCGGGTTCCTGCTCAAGGACGCGACGGCGGACCAGCTCACCGAGGCGGTGCGCGTCGTGGCGCGGGGCGAGGCGTTGCTCGCGCCGTCGCTCACCAAGCGGCTCATCGCGACGTACATCGACGTGCGCCAGGTGTCGGCGGCACCCGTGCGGGACCTCGACGCGCTGACCCCGCGCGAGAAGGAGGTCCTGACGCTCGTGGCCGAGGGGCTGTCCAACCGGGAGATCGCCGAGCGGCTCTTCCTCGCGGAGCAGACGGTCAAGACGCACGTGAGCCACGTGCTCACCAAGTGCGACGTCCGGGACCGTGCGCAAGCCGTGATCCTCGCCTATGAGTCGGGGCTCGTGCGGCCGGGGGCATGAGCCGGACGAGCGGTGCTGTGACCTCGTGCCCCGTTCCGCAGGACCTTTGCGGAACACGGCTGTTCCGTGGTGTTCCGCAAGGGGTACTTTGCGACGTGACGTTCCGCAGAGTTGCGTGGTGTTCCGCAACGCGGATGGCGGCGCGCTGGTCATCGCCTCACAGCGCCGCGGCCTTCGCGAGTAGTACGGTCCGCTCGCGCTCGTTGCGCGCGAGGCCCGCGGCAGCCATGAGCTCGTCGCGGGCCTCGTCGATGCGTCCGAGCTGTGCCAAGAGCTCACCCCTGACGCTCGGCAGCAGGTGAGAGCCCCGCAGCGACCCGCCGTCGGACAAAGCCTCGACCATCCGCAGCGCCTCCGCGGGACCCTCGGCGCGCGAGACGGCGACCGCCCGGTTGAGCTCGACCACGGGGCTCGGGGCCACGCGGCCGAGCGCCTCGTAGATCAGCACGATCCGCGTCCAGTCGGTCTCCTCGACGCTCGGGGCCACGGCGTGCTGCTCGGCGATCGCGGCCTGCAGGCCGTACGGGCCCAGCCCGCGACCCGCCTCGCCCGCCCGGCGCAGGGCTGCCCGGCCGCGCGCGATCTGCCCGTGGTCCCACCGCGAGCGGTCCTGGTCCGCGAGGAGGACGGGTGCGCCGTCGGGCCCCGTGCGCGCCGCGAAGCGCGAGGCCTGCAGCTCGAGGAGCGCGAGCAGCCCCCACGCCTCCGCCTCGCGCGGGAGCAGGCCCGTGAGCACGCGCGAGAGCCGGATCGCCTCGCCCGCCAGCTCGGGGCGGATCCACCGGTCGCCCGACGTCGCCGCGTAGCCCTCCGTGAACAGCAGGTAGACCACCCCGAGCACGGCGCCGAGCCGCTCGCCCCACTCGGCGGGCTCGGGGGCCTCGAACGGCACGTGGGCGGCGGTGAGCGTCTTCTTCGCGCGCGTGATGCGCGCCTGCACCGTGGGCACGGGCACGAGGAGCAGCCGCGCGATCTCCTCGCTGGTCAGGCCGCTCACCACGCGCAGCGTGAGCGCGACCTGCGACTCGCGCGAGAGCACGGGGTGGCACGCGGTGAAGACGAGCCGGAGCACGTCGTCCTCGATCGGTTCCCACACGTCCTCGCTCACCTCCGTGAGGTCGCGGGCCATCGCTGCGTACCGGGCGTCGAGCCGTTCGGCGCGCCGCCACGCGTCGATCGCCTTGCGCCGGGCCACCGTGGTGAGCCAGGCAGCGGGGTTCGCCGGGACTGCGCCGTCGGACCACTGCGTGAGCGCGTCCGCGACGGCCTCTTGCGCGAGGTCCTCCGCGAGGCCCACGTCCCCCGTCACGCGCGCGAGCGTCGCGACCACGCGCGCGCCCTCGATGCGCCACACGGCCTCGACGGTGCGGGCGGCGCTGGTCATCGGGGAGCGCCGGTCACGGGGAGGGACGGGGCCGACGACGGCGGTCCGCGGCGGCCCCGGTCGCTCGACGTGACTCGTTCACTCGGTGCCGAGCTCGCGGCGCCACTGCTTCTCCTTCTCGAGGTACTCGTTGCCCTCGAGAAAGTCGAAGTCCGCGTCCTCGTGGACGCGCCGCACCTCGAGCTTCGTGCCGGGCCCAGGGGGCAGCGCTTCGCCCACTCGACGGCCTCCTCCTTGCTCGAGACCTGCAGGATCCAGAAGCCGTTGAACAGCTCGTGGGTCTCGCCGTAGGGGCCGTCCGTGACGATGGGCTCCTCGGAGTCGAAGTCCACCACGACGCCCTCGGACGCGTCGGAGAGCCCCTCGCCGGCGATCATCACACCGGCCTTCATGAGCGACTCGTTGTAGGCGCCCATCGCGTTGAAGATCTCCTCGAAGTCCATCTGCTTGGACGCCTCGACGGCCTCCTCGGTGGCGCGCATGATGAGCATGTACTTCATGGTGCTGTCCCTTCTTGCCGGGAGTGCGACGGTCGCCCTCCTCACGATGACGTCGAACGGGCCGGCCCGCGATCGACATCGGGTGCGCGATCAATCTCTGTGCACCCGTTGCGGAACGTGGCGACACCAAAACAGCCCTTGCGGAACACCAGGGAACAGCCGTGTTCCGCAAGGGGCACTTTGCGACTGTCACGTCCCGCACAGGTGCGTGGTGTTTCGCAACGTGGGGGTGACGGGCGTGGTGTTCCGCGGCGTGGGACCGGCGAACGTGGTGGTCCGCGGAACTTCTGCGGAACACGGCTGTCCCGTGGT